>NZ_HG322949.1:809863-839933 GCF_000723165.1 Janthinobacterium agaricidamnosum NBRC 102515 = DSM 9628 | reverse complement strand
ACCGCTTTCGCTACTGGCTTGGCTGCTGCCTTGGCTTTTGCCGCTGGCTTGGCTGCAGGTTTCGCTGCCGCTTTGGCTGCAGGTTTCGCTGCAACTTTAGCTTTTGCCGCTGGCTTGGCCGCCGCTTTCGCTGCTGGCTTGGCTGCTGCTTTTGCTGCTGGCTTGGCTGCTGCTTTGGCGGCCGGTTTGGCGGCCGCTTTCACTGCGGGTTTCGCGGCCGCTTTCGCTGCAGGTTTGGCTGCGGCTTTGGCGACTGGTTTGGCCGCTGCCTTGACGGCAGGTTTAGCGGCGGGGGCAGCCTTGGCGGCTGGTTTCTTTACTTCTGATTTCTTAGCGGCTGTTGCCATTTGTCTCTCCTTCATCTGAGATGAGAAATTTAAGCTACAAGATTAAAACCCGTCCAGTCCATGGTAGTGGACCAGGCGAATTATTCATCGGCACAAACACTCGTTTGCGCTAATGAATTCGGCACCAGCTGAACTGCTGCAACTCCTCACGTTTGCAGCACTTCAGCCATCGTCGGTGCCACCCTGCTATCTCGCAGCTGGTGGCAAAGTCTGAATTGGTTCGCATCGCTTCCAGTGCCGCGCGGATCTTCCGCGCCAGTCACCACAATCGCAAGCACACCGTATCGTCAAATAAAAAACCGCCATGCCTGAAAAAATTCTGGCACGGCGGCAGAAAAAAACGGTGTGGTCTTGTGCATATCCGTGTAAATCTGTATCCCTGTTGTGCGGTTTTTTTCGGTATCGCGCCGGTTAAAAAACCTCGCATTATAACGATCGCATTTTCAATCTCCTAAAGTACACGAAAACCTTGTCGATGCGCAACCGGCACGACATGTTTTCGTGCGCTTTTTTGCAGCGATACGCATCCTAACGCACAATCGCGCATCAAATGCCGCTTCCGGCATGTCCGGAAAGGATATTTTCGGCGTTCGATGAGGCACTGGCGAGCGTCAAAAAAAACGCGGCGCGGCATCATCGCGCCGCCAAAAAAATCGCGTTGCACTCGGCTCCGCCGACTTCGATTCGGGCAGCAAATCGACGCGCGAGCTGCGGCCATTTTTTGCATCGCGGCGCTGCTGGAGAGGTGCGGCCATGACCGTAAAAGACAAGGGCAAAAACAGCCGCGCATGAACGCAGAAAAATCATCGCGGTGCATTTACGGCGGCCAAGATGCGAGGTCGATGGCCGCTGGCGTGCGGAAATTTTCGGACCTCGATCGTGGCGTCGACGCGATCCGGCACATCACTGATGATGGCTGCTTGATGATGCGGCCGCGAGCGTATCCATCGGAGCAGTTCGGCGAGGTGCGGCCGGCGAGGTGCGGCCCGAATCAAGCTCTGGCCCGTATCATGATGATATCTGCCTGCTTTCCGACGGCCATATGGTCGATGACGAAAGCCAAGTTTTCATCATCGGAAGAAGAGGATGACGCTGCGCCCAGCGTCACGATGCCGCCGGCCTGTCTGCTGATCGGCCGCCGCAAAAGATAACGGCTGCCCTTGGGCAGCCGTTGTTTTACCACGCGATGCGGCTTCCCCGAAGCGAGGAAGCGCAAGCGTCCTATTCCCAGTTCAGCGCGCCGCCGGTCTGGTATTCGGTGACGCGGGTCTCGAAGAAGTTACGCTCTTTCTTCATGTCGATCATTTCGCTCATCCACGGGAAGGGATTTTCTTCCTGGGCGAACAGCGGCTCGATGCCGATCTGCTGCGCGCGGCGGTTGGCGATGAAGCGCAGGTAGCCCTTGAACATCGGCGCGTTCAAGCCCAGCACGCCGCGCGGCATGGTGTCTTCGGCGTACGCGTATTCCAGCTCGACCGCTTTCATGAACAGCTGCTTGATCTCTTCGCGGAACTCGGCGGTCCACAGCAAAGGGTTTTCCATCTTAATGGTGTTGATCAGGTCGATGCCGAAATTGCAATGCATCGATTCGTCGCGCAAGATGTACTGATATTGCTCGGCGGCGCCCATCATCTTGTTCTGGCGGCCCAGCGCCAGGATCTGGGTAAAGCCGACGTAGAAGAACAAGCCTTCCATCAGGCAGGCGAACACGATCAGCGACTTCAGCAGCTTCTGGTCGTTTTCCACGGTGCCGGTGGTGAACGCCGGATCGGTCAAGGTGTTGATGAACGGGATCAGGAACTCGTCCTTGTCGCGGATCGACTTGACTTCATTGTAGGCGTTGAAGATTTCAGCCTCGTCCAGGCCCAGCGATTCGACGATGTATTGATACGCATGGGTGTGGATCGCTTCCTCGAACGCCTGGCGCAGCAGGTACTGGCGGCATTCCGGCGCCGTGATGTGGCGGTACGTGCCCAGCACGATGTTGTTGGCGGCCAGCGAGTCGGCCGTGACGAAAAAGCCCAGGTTGCGTTTCACCAGGCGGCGCTCGTCGTCGGTCAGGCCGTTCGGGTTCTTCCACAGCTCGATGTCGCGCTGCATGTTGACTTCCTGCGGCATCCAGTGATTGGCGCAGCCGGCCAGGTATTTATCCCAGGCCCATTTGTACTTGAACGGCACCAGCTGGTTGACGTCGGTCTGGCCGTTGATGATGCGCTTGTCGTCGGCGTTGACGCGGCGCGCCAGTTGCTCGGCATCGGCTTCCGATGGCTCGGCGGCGGCCGAACGGTTCAATTCGCTATTTCCCAACGGTTGTTGGTTCGGACGCGGCGCTGGCGCCGACGTAACTTCATCATCCCATGACAACGACATAATTATGATTCCTTTATTTACCGGCAAACCGGTTTAAAAACATTCTGCCAGCCCGACACCGCGGGCTGGCCCTTACCTCAATACCAACCGCAACGGCAGGCTGTTATTGGCAAGCTTCGCACTCTTCAAAGCCGTCATCGCCAGGACGCAGGTAGCACGCTTCGCCATCCGCCTCGGCGTCGGCCGCGGCCGCCACCACCGGAGCGGCGGCCGCGGCGGCTGCCACTACCGCCGCCTGCGCGCTCTGGGCGCTGGCCGACATGCCGCCATCGACCGCCACCGCATTCAGCGCGCCGGTCTTGGAGGTCGATTTCTCCATGTGGGTCGCGGCGATGGTGCGCAGGTAATAGGTGGTCTTCAAGCCGCGCAGCCATGCCAGCTTGTAGGTTTCGTCCAGTTTCTTGCCCGATGCGCCAGCCATGTAGATATTCAGCGATTGCGCCTGGTCGATCCACTTCTGGCGGCGCGATGCGGCTTCCACCAGCCAGCTCGGCGACACTTCGAAGGCGGTGGCGTAGATATCGCGCAAGTCTTGCGGAATGCGGTCGATCTTGACCAGCGAGCCGTCGAAGTATTTCAAGTCGGAGATCATCACTTCATCCCACAGGTCGCGCGCCTTCAGGTCGCGCACCAGGTAGGCATTGATCTCGGTGAATTCGCCCGACAGGTTCGATTTCACGTACAGGTTCTGGAACGTCGGTTCGATACAGGCCGACACGCCGATGATGTTCGAAATGGTCGCGGTCGGGGCGATCGCCACGCAATTCGAGTTGCGCATGCCGAATTTGGCGATGCGTTCGCGCACCGGAGTCCAGTCCATCGCCGACGAGGAATCGACTTCCAGGTAGCCGCCGCGCTCTTCCGCCAGCAGCTTGACCGAGTCTTGCGGCAGGATGCCGCGGTCCCACAGCGAACCGGCGTACGATTCGTAGCGGCCGCGCTCTTCCGCCAGTTCGGTCGACGCCAGGTAGGCGTAGTAGCACACCGCTTCCATCGAGGTATCGGCGAAGCTGACCGCCGCGTCCGACGCGAACGGGAGGCGCATCATGTGCAGGCAATCCTGGAAGCCCATGATGCCCATGCCGACCGGACGGTGGCGCATGTTCGAATTGCGCGCCTTGTCGACCGCGTAGTAATTAATGTCGATCACGTTATCGAGCATGCGCATCGCGGTGCGGATGGTCTTGGCAAGCTTGACGTGATCCAGCTTGCCTTCTTTCATGTGCGCCGGCAGGTTCACCGAACCCAGGTTGCAGACGGCGATTTCGTCAGGGCCGGTGTTCAGCGTGATTTCGGTGCACAGGTTCGAGCTGTGGACCACGCCGACGTGCGACTGCGGGCTGCGGATGTTGCAAGGATCCTTGAACGTGATCCATGGGTGGCCGGTTTCAAACAGCATCGACAGCATCTTGCGCCACAGGTCGAGCGCCTGGACCTTCTTGAACGAACGGATTTCGCCGGCCGCCGCCCTGGCTTCGTAGCCCAGGTAGGCGCTTTCAAAGGCCTTGCCGACCTTGTCGTGCAAGTCCGGCGTTTCGCTCGGCGAGAACAGGGTCCACTCGCCTTTTTCCATCACGCGCTTCATGAACATGTCCGGAATCCAGTTCGCGGTATTCATGTCATGGGTGCGGCGGCGGTCGTCGCCGGTGTTCTTGCGCAGGTCGAGGAATTCCTCGATGTCCATGTGCCAGGTTTCCAGGTAGGCGCACACCGCGCCCTTGCGCTTGCCGCCCTGGTTGACCGCCACGGCGGTGTCGTTGACCACTTTCAGGAACGGCACCACGCCTTGCGACTTGCCGTTGGTGCCCTTGATGTGGGCGCCCAGCGCGCGCACCGGCGTCCAGTCGTTGCCCAGGCCGCCGGCGTACTTGGCCAGCAGCGCGTTGTCCTTGATCGCGTCGTAGATGCCTTCCAGGTCATCCGACACGGTGCTCAGGTAGCACGACGACAGTTGCGAGCGCAGCGTGCCCGAGTTGAACAGCGTCGGGGTCGAGCTCATGAAGTCGAACGACGACAGCAGCTTGTAGAACTCGATGGCGCGCGCTTCACGGTCCGCTTCGTTCAGCGCCAGGCCCATCGCCACGCGCATGTAGAACGCCTGCGGCATTTCGATGCGCACGTCGTGGATGTGCAGGAAATAGCGGTCGTACAGGGTTTGCAGGCCGATGTAGCCGAATTGCAGGTCGCGGTCGGCGACGATGGCTTGCGCCAGGCGCTCCAGGTCGAAACTGGCGAGCACTGGATTCAACAGGTCGGCGGCGATGCCCTTGGCGATATAGGCCGGGAAATAGCTCAGGTATTCGGCGGCGGCGGCGGCTTGCGGCACTTCCTTGCCGAATACTTCCTTGCGCACCGTGTGCAGCAGGATGCGGGCGGTGACCTGGCTGTAGGCCGGGTCTTTTTCCATCAGCGCGCGCGCTGCCAGGATGGCGGACTTGTGCAGTTCTTCGACCGGCACGCCGTCGTACAGGTTTTTCACGGTCTCGGCCAGGATCGCTTCGGCGTCGACGTGTTTTTCCAGGCCGGCGCAGGCGGCGTTGATCAGGTCGCGCACTTGCTGCATGTCGAGCGGACGGCGCACGCCGTTTTCCAGCACGTTCAAGCCAGGCGCGGCGACCTGGGTGGAGCCGCCCTGCGCTTCTTTTTGCAAACGGCGCTCTTCCATGTGCTTGGCGCGGTACAGCACGTAGGCGCGCGCCACGTCGTGTTCGCCGGAACGCATCAGCGCCAATTCAACCTGGTCCTGCACATCTTCGATATGGAAGGTGCCGCCGCTCGGCTGGTGGCGCACCAGCGCAGCGACCACGCCCGCGGTCAGTTGCTCCACCAGTTCGCGGATGCGCGCCGACGCCGCGCCCTGGCCGCCGTTCACCGCCAGGAACGCCTTGGTCATCGCGATCGCGATTTTCGACGGCTCAAATGCGACCACCGAACCGTTGCGGCGGATGATGCGGTAATCGCCCAACGCCGCGCGCGTGCTGGCCACGCTGTTTGCCGCTGCCGGAGTGTGCGGTACTGGCGCTGGATTGGTCGAAGTGTCTAGAGATGATTGCATTGAAGCTCCCGATAACAGCATGCAGTTTTGCTGCCGCGTGTGTGATGAATGAAGAACGCCGGATCAGGCCGGAGTTCACCAATTTATGATTAAAAAGACAAATTTCAAGCCGCCAAAAAACTGCCGGACTGGCGTGGTCCCGAGCAAAAAATCCACGAAAAAATCTGCTAAAGAGTTTTAGGAACAGCCTGGAACAATTATTTTGGAAACATCGGAGAGGGTACTAAAGTAGTACTACATCTAGTGTGAAGCCATAAGTTATGTACTAATTGTAGTGCCCATCTAGAGCCTGCGCAATAGTTTTCCCGCGCTCGGCATGGTAATTTTTTACTCTTGAAACCTCGATTTCGATTGACTTTTCAGAGCATGGATGGAAAGCCCAACGCCCGGTAAGTAAGTGCTAACGCTGACGCTTGCTGCTGCGTCTGAAGCAATGTTTTTTCATATAACGGCCAGTCGAAAAACGGCCCCGGATCGGTCTTGCGGCCGGGTGCGACATGCTCGTGGCCACACACCTGTTGCAGCGGATACACCGCCTGCAACGCCGCCGTCAGCGCGGCCAGCGCACGGTACTGCGACGGCTCGAACGGGACAAAATCAGAGCCTTCCATTTCGATACCGATGGAATATCCATTGCAATGCGGACGCCCCCGGAAGACCGACACGCCGGCATGCCAGGCGCGCTGATGGGCCGAGACATACTGGACGATACGGCCGTCGCGCCGGATAAAAAAGTGTGCCGATACTTCCAGATGACGCAGGCTGGCAAACGACGGATCGGCATTATAATCCAAGCGGCCGGTAAACAAGTCCGACACATGAGGTCCGCCAAATTGCCCGCCCGGCAGGCTGACGTTATGAATCACCAGCAAGTCGACGACGGCGCCGTCCGGCCTGGCGTCGAAGTACGGCGAGTCGTAGCGGCTGGCGCCGTCGCACCAGCCATCGGGGTTGATGGTCAGCGGTTTCACGCGTCGGGCTCCTGGATATTCAGTTTCTGCATTTGATAACGCAGCTGGCGAAAACTGATGCCCAATAATTGGGCGGCCTGGGTGCGGTTGAACTGGGTCCTGGCCAGCGCCCGCACGATGATATCGCGCTCGACCCGGCTCAGGTAATCCGGCAGCGAGTCGGGCAACGCGTCGGCGCTATCGGCGGATGGCGCGGCCGCTTCGGCCGCTTCGGCCGCTTCGGCCGGGCGCGCCGGCGCCTCGGCAGCGCGGCCGCCCTTCAGCGCCAGGTCGCCGACCGCGATCACGCCATCGTCGGCGTAGGCCAGCGCCCGTTCCAGGATATTTTCCAGCTCGCGCACATTGCCCGGGAACGCATAAGCGCGCAGCGCGGCCAGCACCGCCGGCGTCAGCGTCTGCGGACCGTGGCCGAGCCGCTCCAGGATCGCGCCGGCCAGTATTTCCAGGTCATCGAGCCGTTCGCGCAATGGCGGCACCACCAGTTCGATCACATTCAGCCGGTAAAACAAGTCTTGCCTGAATTTGCCGGCGGCCACCCATTCGGCCAGGTTTTGATGGGTCGCGCTGATGATGCGCACGTCGACCGCCTCCTCGGCGGTGGCGCCGATCTTGCGCACGCGCCGCTCCTGGATCGCGCGCAACAGCTTGACTTGCATCGCCAGCGGCAAGTCGGCCACTTCATCGAGCATCAGCGTGCCGCCATTGGCGGCCTGGAAAAAACCGTCGCGCTCTTCGGCCGCGCCGGTGAATGCGCCCTTGCGGTAGCCGAAGAATTCCGCTTCCATCAGGGTTTCCGGAATCGCGCCGCAATTGACGGCGATAAAAGGCTGGCTGGCGCGCGCGCTCTGGGCGTGGATTTCACGCGCCGCCAATTCCTTGCCGCTGCCGGACTCGCCGCTGATGGCGATCGGCGCCATCGAGCGGGCCAGCCGGGCGATCTGCGCACGCAGCGCCTGGATCAGCGGCGAATCGCCTTTCAGCCGGGCCGGCGCGGTCGCCGGCCCGGGTTTCGGTTTTTGCGCGCTCAGGCCGAGCGCCGATTGCACCAGCAAGCGCAGTTGGTCCAGCGCGACCGGCTTCGACACATAATCGAAGGCGCCGGCTTTCAGCGCCACCACCGCGTTGTCGGCGCTGCCGAAGGCGGTCACCACCGCCACCGGCGTATTCTTGCAGCCAGCGCTCACTTCGCGCACCAGTTCCAGGCCCAGCCCGTCCGGCAGGCGCATGTCGGTCAAGACCAGCGCATAGTCGCTTGCCGCCAGCAAGGCGCGCGCCTGGGCCAGGTCGGCCGCGCTGTCGACATCGAGTCCCATCTTGAGCAGGGTGATTTCCAGTAGCTCGCGCAGGTCGGCTTCATCGTCGACCACCAGGACGCGGGGAGAACCCATGGGTAAAACCTTTCGATGACCGTGCAACTAATATAGAGAAGAAAAATTCAAGACAGCAAATTCAAGACAACACGGCGAAGGTAATCACGAACCTGCCGCTGGCGACGCGCTGGTCGATATCGATGTCGATGCCGTCCTGCGCCTGCGCCGCGTCGAAATGGTATTCATAGTCGAGCAGCGCACCGTTATTCAAACACAGTTCGCGCGCAAGATATAGCCCCAGTCCGGTTCCCTTGCTCGATGTGGTGTAAAAAGGTTCGAACAAGTGGGCCCGCACTTCCGGTGAAATGCCCGGGCCGTCGTCCTGCACATGCAATTCGATGCGGCGCGATTCGCCGCTGACGGCGAACAAGCGTATGCTGGCGGCCGTCCCGCTGGCGTAGCGCACCGCGTTGTTCAGCAAATTGAGCAAGACTTCGCGCAAATGCAAGCCGTCGAAGCGCACCGCCGCGGCGCCGACGTCGTCGAAGCGCAGCGTGCCGGCCGCCAGCGCATGGGTTTCCTCGAATTCGGTTTTCAGCTCGGCCAGGAACGGCGCCAGCGGCAGCGGATGGTCTTGCACATGCGCCTTGCGCGACAATTGCAGGATGTCTTGCACCATGCGGTCGATGCGTCCGACGTTGTCGCCGACGATGCGCAGCAGGCGCACTTGCACCGGTTGCAGCAAGTCCTCGGCCAGCAACGATGTCGCGTGGCCGATCGCCGACAGCGGATTGCGCACTTCATGGGCGATGCTGGCGGTCAGCCGGCCCATCGCCGCCAGCTTCAATTCCTGGGCCTGGTTTTCAATCGCGGTCACGTCTTGCAAGAAAATCACGCTGCGCGCCGCCGCCAGCCCGGCCGTGTCGACGGTCGCGAAACGCACTTTCAAGTGGGCCGCCAGTTCGCGCCGCGCGCTCCACGCCGCCGTCACGCCTTGCAGCGTGCTGTCGGTGTACGGTTTGACGGTCAGGAACACGGTATGCTGCCGCGCATCGTCGAGCCAGGCCGCATAGGCGGCCGCGATCGGCAGCAGCGCCGGCGTATCGGACAGCTTGAAACTGGCGTCCAGTCCGGCCAGCCCCAGCATGCGCTGGGCCGCCGGATTGCCGGTAAACACCAGGCCATCGGGACCGGCCACCAGGATGCCATCGTCCATGTCGGCGATCACCAGCCGGTTGATCGCCTGCTGCACCGCCAGCGCATTGCCGCGCTGGACCGCCAGCTCTTCCTGGCCGATCAGGCGCGCGGCCAGCCGGCTGACCAGCAGCACCACGGCGAAAAAGGCGGCGCCATACAGGCCAGCTTGCAGCACCGCGCGGTCGCTTTCCATCTGTAATATCTGATAGGTGCTCTCGGCCAGCATGAACAGCGACACCAGCGCCGCGCCGAACAGCGCCAGCAGCAGCGGCGCCAGGATCGCGGCGCCGGCCAGCGGGAACAGGTACAGGATCGCCAGGCCGCTGCGCACGCCGCCGGCATCCAGGTACAGCATCGAAATGACGCCGAAATCGAGCGCCAGCTGCAGCAGCAATTGCAGCATGAAGCGGCGCCGCCAATAGATGGCCAGCAGGGAAAACCCCGCGGCCAGCCATAAATAGGCGGCGCACACTTCTATATAGTTGAGCGGGCCGGCGCTGCGCCAGCCGTAGCCGCCGACCAGCAGATAACCCAGCAACACGAGCACGATCACGACCCGCGTCACATTCAGGGTTTGCAGCGAGCGCCAGAAAGTCTCTTTCGACTCGGCCGACAAACCCTGCAGGCGCGCCATCATCGTTTACGGCAAGGTGGCGTGCGCGTGGCTGCAATAGTCGCGCCCCCGGGCTTGCACCGTTTCGGAGGCAGGGTAATACACGCCGCAATGGGCGCAGCACAACATCGATTCCGGATCCGGCAATTGCTGCGCGCGTCCCGGCGCCGGGCGCGGCCCCTGGCCCGACTGCGGCGGCGGCCGCAGCACGCCCTTCAATTTACTGCGGATCGCCATCAGCACCAGGAACGCCAGCGCCAGCCAAAACAAAATACGTGTCATGCAAATCCCCGGTGCAATACCACTTCAAGTACAAAACGGCTGCCGACATAGGCCAGCAGCAAGGTCGCGAAACCGGCCAGCGTAAACGACAAGGCGGTCTTGCCGCGCCAGCCGCGAAAATGCCGGCCCGCCAGCAAGGCCGCGAACAAGATCCACGACAGCAAGGTAAACACGGTCTTGTGATCCCAGTTCAATACCTTGCCAAACAATTGTTCGGTAAACACAATACCCGACAACACGGTCAGGCTGAGCAACACAAAGCCGAAACCGATCATGCGGAACAGCAGTTTTTCCATCGTCAGCAAGGCCGGCAGCTGGTCCAGCGCGGCGGACAGGAATCCCTTGCGCTCGCTGCGCGTATGCAGCCGCGACTCTTGCAGCGCCATCAGCACGGCGTGGAAGGCGGCAATGGTCAAGGTGCTGTAGGCCAGAATGGCGATGCCGATATGCCAGCCGAACACCACTGATTTACCTTCAAGCAACACGCGGCTACCGGGAAACGTCCAGGCGAGTATCACCGCGACGGCGGCGCACGGCATCACCAGCCGGCGCAAGCCGTCCAGTGCGAAGTTACGGTTCTCGACCCAATAAGCGCCGACCGAGACCCACAGCGCCGACGACAGCATCGCCGCAAAACCGATGCGCAAGGTGCCGGGCGCGATCAAGTCGAACCACAAGGTAGTGGCGTGCAGCAGCCACGCCAGACCGGTGACGGCGGCGATCAGCCGGGTCTTGTCGGAGGGAATAGAAGCGCACACGATATACGCCAGCGCGGCCGCGATAAAAAGATAAGTCTGCATGTGCTAAGTTTACACCAAAGGCGGACCGGCGGCGCCATGCAAAACCGCCCGGCAAACGCCGACGCGCGTTTGCCGGGCGGCCTGGGGCGCCGCCGATCGAATTTTTCAAATGTTCCGATTCTTTATTGACTATCCGGCCGCCGCGATACGCAACTCGTCGTGATGATAACGTTGCTGTTCTTCCATCACCAATTGGCCCAGTTCACGCTTCAACCCATTAAAACGGGCTTCGGACGGATCGCGCGGGCGCGCCAGATCGACCATGATATCGCGCTTCACGCTGCCCGGGCGATAAGTCATCACAATAATCCGGTCGGCCAGGTAAATCGCCTCTTCGATACTGTGCGTCACAAAAATGATGGTTTTTTTTAATTCGGACCAGATGCGCAGCAATTCATCCTGCAAATTGCGCCGGGTCAGCGCATCGAGCGCGCCAAACGGCTCATCCATCAGCATGATCGGCGAATCGAGCGCCAGCACGCGGGCGATCGCGACGCGCTGGCGCATGCCGCCCGACAAGTCCTTCGGAAAGCGCTGGCGGAACTCCGTCAGCGACAGCGTGGCCAGCAGGCGCGCCACGATGGCTTCGATTTCCGCTTTCGGCAAGCCCTTGATTTGCAAGCCGAAGGCGATGTTTTCCGCCACCGTCATCCACGGGAACAGCGCGTACTCCTGGAACACCATGCCGCGCTCCGGCCCCGGCCCCACGACCTCCTGGCCATCGGCGATGATGCTGCCGGCGCTTGGTTGCGCAAACCCGGCCAGCGCATTGAGCAAGGTCGACTTGCCGCAGCCGGATGGCCCCAGCAGGCAGACGAATTCGCCTTGGCGGATCTCCAGGTTGATATCCTGCAAGGCGATCACTTCCCGGCCATCGCCCTGGAACACCTTGCCGACGCCGTCGATGCGGATGTGGGCCAGCGACGCCGGCGCGCTTTGTCTTCTGTTCATGACATCTCCACGCCGCGGTGCCAGCGCAGCAAATAATGACTCAATTGATTCATGCCGATATCGATCAGCAAGCCGACCAGGCCAATGCTGATCATGCCCGCCATGACTTTGTCGGACCAAAAATACTCGCGTGCTTCGAGGATGCGGAAACCGAGGCCGTTATTGACGGCGATCATTTCCGATACGATCACCACGATAAAGGCGGTGCCGATGCCGATCCGCACGCCGGACAGGATGTACGGCACCGTGGCCGGCAAGATCACCCGCAAGAACATGGTGGCCCCGCCGGCGCCGAGGTTGCGCGCGGCGCGCAAATAAATGCCGTCGACCTGGTGCACCCCGGCAATGGTATTCATCAGCACCGGGAAAAACGCGCCCAGCGCGATCAGGAAGATCGCCGGCGGATTTCCCAATCCGAACCACAGGATCGACAAGGGGATATACGCGATCGGCGGAATCGGTCTTAATAATTGCAGCAAGGGATTGAGCCACGCATACGCGCGCGCATTGGCGCCCATGACCAGCGCCAGCGGCAAGGCCAGCCCGGTGCCGATGGCAAAGCCGCACAGCACCCGGTACAAGCTGCCCAGCGCATCGACGATCAACTCGCCCGACACCAGCCAGTGCAGCCAGCCGCCGCTGTACCCGGCGAACGGCGCCATCGGCAGCACATATTCGAGCCAGCGCACGGCGACCGCCAGCGGCGACGGCAACACTTGCGGATTAAGCCAGCCCAGCATCGCCATCGCCTGCCACAGGCCGATGACCACCACCGGCGCCACCAGCCCGACGCCGCTTTCCCGCCACCACGATTTACTCATTGCACCTCCCGAGGAAGACTACGGTTATTTAACTCCCAAGCTTTTCTTGGCTTGCTCCAGCAAATCCGTCCTGACCCAATCCTTTGCCTGCGGCGGTTTGTTCATGCGGCCGACGCCGGTTTTCACCATCACGTCGGTGGTGACCTGGATATGCCCGGGCGTGATGTCGTAGGAATACGGCGAATTGCCGATCGCATCGTTGAAATCTTCCCTGGTCAGCTGGCCGCGAAAGATCACCTCGCGCACATATTTTTCAGCCACCGCCGGGCTGTCGATGAAGGTCCTGGTCGCCTCGACGAAACAGCGCATGAATTTCTCGGCCACCGGACGCCGCTCTTTATAGAGCTTTTCAGTCATCACCATGGTGCGCACCGGTTCGCCGATCGGCGTATCGTAGGGTTTCATGATCTCGATGCCAAAACCCTTGTTGATCGCCTGCGACGATTGCGGCTCCGACTGCATGATGGCGTCGATGCGCTTGCCCATCAGCGCCTGGTTCAAGTCGGCGTAGCCGAGGAACACCAGTTGCACATCCTTGCCCTTTTGTTCGGCCGCCGTCAGCTGGTGTTGCGCCAGCTCGGCCAGCAGCAGCACTTCCTGGATACTGCCGCGCGTCACGCCGACCCGCTTGCCCTTCAAGTCCTTGACCGACTTCAGCTTCAAGTCGCTGCGTCCGACCAGCCGCGCGCCGCCGCGCGCAAAACCGGCCACCACATAAATCGGCGCGCCGCCGGCGCGGCCCGAAATCGCCGCTTCCGACGCGCTGCTGCCGACATCGAGTTCACCGGCGATGATGGCCTGCATCACGTCGAGCCCCTTGGCGAAGATATGTTCCTCGATCTTGATGCCGCACTTCGGCGCGATTTCCTTGATATACGCAACGGCGCCGAAATGGGCCAATTTGATATTGCCCAGGCGTACCACTTCTTGTGCATGAGACATACCGGCTGAAGCCAGTGCCCAACCTGCCAGCGTAAATACACTACTTTTGAGTATCAAATTTCTGGTCATCCTGCATTTCTCCCCGACAGAGTTGAGTTGCAATGAATCACTATTTTTTATTCTTGGTAAATAGTACAAGCGAATCGCCGCCGGAAAACAGCCCTTTAAAACCCAAAAGTAAAAACGGCGCGCAAAAATTTGCGCGCCGTCAAAAGAAGTCTAAATAGTTTTTCAAGCAGCCAAGACCACCTTGGAAGCGGTCTTCGATCGGCGTTTATTTAATAACAAGGCAGCCCACCCGGCCAGCGCGGCGAAGGCCAGGCTGGCCAGCTCGACGCCGGCGCTTTCCCAATCGCCGCGGCCCATTTGCGCCGCCAGATGGTCGCCGGTGCTCAGCCAATTGAGTAGCGGTAACAACAGGCACAAGCATACCAGTGCCGCCAATTGCTCAGGCCAGGCGCGCGCCGCCGGCCGCAGCAGCGCGTGGACCAGGCTCAGCAGCCAGACCAGAAAAAAGGCCCGCACTTCCCAATCGGCGCGCTGCTCCATCGCGGCCGGCAGCAAGCGGTTGGCCCACAGGTAGCCGATGCAGGCCAGTGCCAGGCCGGCGATGGCGGCCACGTTCAAGCCTTCGATCAGGCGGTACACGCGCTGCGTGGCGGAACCGAATTCACCGCCGTGGCGCTGGCGCCGCTTGACCATGAACAATACCGCGCCGCTTCCCATCATCGCCGCGCCAGCCAGGCCGCACAGGAAATACAGCCACTTGACGACCAGGCCGCCGAACGACGCCATGTGCAGCGCGCTCATCACTTGCCGCGTCGATTGCGCCGCGCCGGCCACCTCGCCGGGCATGCGCACTTGCAGTACCGCGCCGCTGGCGCCGGCGAAACACATCATGCCGGTACTGACATTGATGCGCCTTTGCAGGTCATCCTGCTCATTCCAGCCGTAGACGCAAATGCGCATCGCCGCATCTTGCGGATGATCGATCACCACCGCCCGCACTTGCTGGCCCAGCGTCGCCGCCGCGCGCGCGGCGAACGGCTCCAGCTCCGGCGGCGCCATCGGCACGCCGCTGCGCGGGGGCTTGGCGGAATGTTCGATGTCGTCGTAAAAATGCTGGGTCGCCGCCGGGCCAAGGCCATATTGCGCCACCACCGGCGCCGGCAAGTAGATAAAGCCGTAGAACGCCAGCCCGGTGTAGGCGATCATGAACAGGAACGGGATAGTCAGCACCGCCAGCGCATTGTGCGCATCGAGCCACGAGCGCTGGCCCTTGGCCGGCCGGAAGGTAAAGAAATCCTTGAAGATGCGCTTGTGGACGACGATGCCGCTGACCAGCGCCACCAGCATGCCCATGGTGGCGATGGCGACGATCCACAGCCCCACCCGCGCGCTATGGAGTTCATAATGGAAATCGACAAAATGGCGGCCGCCCTGGGTAGCGCGCACCTTGGGTGCGCCGTCATCGTGTCCGTCGCCGTGCATGGGCAACGGCGCGCCGGTCAGCGGATCGAGCCGCATCGAACCGTAGCCGCCGTCGGACTCCAGCCAATACGCGTCCAGGCTATGGCTGGAATTCCGGTTGACCGGCCACAGTTCCCACATGTCGGCGTCGCCTTTGGCCTGCCTCATGTAATTGACGCCGAACTGCAAACGCTGGCCGCGCCGGGCCAGCGCCGCGGCTTCGCCAGCTTTCTCGACGCCCTCCGCATGCACGGCGGTTTCGGCCAGCGCGTGTTCCGGCGTCATCCAGTGGCCGATCGGTTCTTCGAACACCGCCAGCGTGCCGGTCAGGAAGACCGCGAACAGCAGCCACGAAAACCATAAGCCGACCCAGGTGTGCAGCCACGCCATCGCCTGGCGGAAGCCGCCTTGCGTCTTGTTGTTTTGTTTCACATCCATGCCGTACCCGTTAGCCGAAAAACTGATACGCCAGGCCAGCCAGCGCCAGCAGCGCGGCCAGGCCGCCCAGCACCGGCGTCAGGCGCGGCGCATAGGGCAGCAAGCCGACCAGCAGCAAGGCGCCGGCCGACAGGAAACCCAGCCAGGCGACGATGCCGACGCTGGTGCCCCACACCGCGATGCACGGCCACAAGGCGATGAGCAGCAATAGCCAGCCGGCGCCGCGCAGCCCGCGCCGCGCGGCCGGCGCGGGCTCGCCGCCCCACACTTGTCGATGATGCCGGTCCATCGCCAGGCACAGGCCGGCCATGCCGGCATAAGCCAGCGCCAGCGCGCTGGAAATCGCCATCGCCAGAGTCATCGTCAACGCCCCAGCAGCAGGCCGGCGCCGCCCAGCACGATGCTGGCGCCCAGCAAGCCGCCCCAGATGCGGGCCAGCCGCTGTTCGGCGAAGACCCAGATGATGGCCGTTGTATATAGCAGGAAGCTCGACAGGGTTGCCGCCAGCACGGCGTCGGCGCGCGCCATCGGCAAGACCGCCGCCAGGAACACCGTGCCGGCCGAGACCAGCGCGTAGCCGCCGAAGACCGCCGCGGCGCTGCGCGACAGGATATGTAATTTGCTCATGTCGCAGGCGCTGGCGCCTCCCCCCATATTGTCGACCGATGAAGCTTGCAGCGGCCGGCGCGCAGCATGGCGCACCGAGTGTGAATAAGAATTATTCTCATTTTAATGCCAAGATGACGATGATGCAATCCCGGCATCCTCGCCGCTCCGGCACGGGCCCGCATCAACTCCCCCGCCACGGCACGCTGGCTGGGTTAAAATGGCGCCCATCGTCCGGCTGAACGCCGCCATCTTTCAAGCTTTCATTGCAGGTTCATCATGTTAGATAATCTCACCCAACGGCTCGCCAAAGTCGTCAAGACCATGCGCGGCGAGGCGCGCCTGACCGAATCGAATACCGCCGACATGCTGCGCGAAGTGCGCCTGGCGCTGCTGGAGGCCGACGTGGCGCTGCCGGCGGTGCGTGAATTCATCGCCAAGGTCAAGGAAAAAGCCATGGGCGAGGATGTGATTTCCTCGCTGACGCCGGGCCAGGCGCTGGTCGGCGTGGTGCAGCGCGAGCTGGCCGCCATCATGGGCGCCGACCTCGGTCCCGAAGCGTCGCAAATCAGCTTTGCCCAGCAGCCGCCGGCGATCATCCTGATGGCCGGCCTGCAAGGCGTCGGCAAGACCACCACCGTCGGCAAGCTGGCGAAATACCTGCGCGAAGAGAAAAAGAAAAAAGTCTTGACGGTCTCGGCCGACGTCTACCGTCCCGCCGCGATCGCCCAGCTGCAATCGGTGACCGGCCAGGTCGGCGCCGACTTCTTCCCGTCCACCAGCAGCGACAAGCCGGTCGATATCGCGCTGGCCGCGCTGGACTGGGCCAAGAAACACTATCACGACGTGCTGATCATCGACACCGCCGGCCGTTTGGGCATCGATGAAGAAATGATGCGCGAAATCGCCGCCGTGCACGCCGCCGTCAAGCCGATCGAAACCCTGTTCGTGGTCGACGCCATGCTGGGCCAGGATGCGATCAACACCGCCAAGGCGTTTAACGACGCGTTGCCGCTGACCGGTATCGTGCTGACCAAGCTGGACGGCGATGCGCGCGGCGGCGCCGCGCTGTCGGTGCGCCATATCACCGGCAAGCCGATCAAGTTCGCCGGCGTGTCCGAAAAACTGGACGGCCTGGAAGCGTTCGACCCGGCCCGCATGGCCAACCGCATCCTGGGCATGGGCGACATCCTGGCGCTGGTCGAAGAAGCGCGCAAGGGCGTCGACAGCAAGGCGGCGGCCGACCTGGCGCAAAAAATCAAGGTCGGCGGCAAGTTCGACATGAACGACTTCAAGGCGCAACTGGGCCAGATGAAGAAAATGGGCGGCATGGCCAACCTGATGGATAAATTGCCGGCGCAATTCCAGCAAGCGGCCGGCGGCAAGAATATGGACCAGGCCGACAAGCAGGTGCGGCGCATGGTCGGCATCATCGATTCGATGACGCCGCAAGAGCGCGCCAAGCCGGAATTGATCAAGGCGACCCGCAAGCGCCGCATCGCGGCCGGCGCCGGCGTGCAAGTGCAGGAAGTCAACCGCATGCTGACCCAGTTCGAGCAAATGCAGACGATGATGAAAAAGCTGTCCGGCGGCGGCATGATGAAGATGATGCGTAGCATGAAAGGCATGATGCCGGGCATGCGTTAGTATTTGCGCAAAGCCGCCCGGAGCCATGCTTTACGGCAAATAAGGCTATCCGCCAGCGTCAAAAAAGGGCCCGTCCGGGCCCTTTTTACATCCGCCCGAAATGGCCGCAATTGGCGCCGTTTCCGGGCAAAATCCCCCTTCGGCGTCCTTAAGCGGTGCAGTGACGCGGAAGCGACGCTTTTTAGCGATGTTTTCCAGCGGAAAACGTGAAAAACACTTGCATACTGCGTAAATCCACACCAATATTAGCCGTGCGATCAATTGCGCAATTTCCCATGTGTTCGTTAAGGAGGCTAGAAGATGGCAACAGCCAAAAAAACCCCAGTAGCAGCGCCAGCAAAAGCAGCAGCAAAACCTGCGGCAGCGAAAAAAGCAGCACCAGCAGCAAAAGCGGCAGCAAAACCTGCAGTGAAAAAAGCCGCAGCGGCACCGGCCACGCCACGCAAGCCAAACGCAGCATTCATGAAAGAGATGACCCCGTCGACCGTTCTGGCCGCAGTGGTTGGCGCAGCACCACTGCCGCGTACCGAAGTGACCAAGAAAGTATGGGATTACATCAAAAAACTCGATCTGCAAGATCCGGCCAACCGCCGCATGATCAATGCCGACGACAAGCTGAAAGCTGTTTTCGGCGGCAAGGCCCAAGTGTCCATGTTTGAAATGACGAAGTTGATCTCCGATCATTTGAAATAAGCAAAGAATCACGTTCGGCCAGAAAGCCGATCGGAATGCCCCTGACGCCACAGCGACAGGGGCATTTTTCATGGCGGCCCGCTCTGGCCGACAACGCGGAAATCAGCGTGGAGAACGGCTGGCGGCCGGCGCCGCCGACACGTCTTGCGGCTTGAATTCCCAATTCTTCCAGGCCGCCAATACCGCATTCGGGTATTCCGGCCGGCCCCGGCTGCCGTTGTAGCGTCCCAGCGCCAGGTACAGGTTGCCGCGCTCCATGTCGATATACATGCGCAAGATCGCGCAGCCGTAGCGCAAATTGGTTTGCATATGGAACAGTTTGCTACGGTCGTTGTCGCCGATCACGCCGGTCCAGAAGGGCATCACCTGCATGTAGCCGCGCGCGCCAGCCAGCGATACCGCGTACTTGCGGTAAGCCGACTCGACCTGGATCAAGCCCAGCACCATGCCCGGATCGAGGCCCGCGCGACGCGCCTCATACCACGCCGCTTCGAGGAATTCCTTGCGCACCTGGTCGTCCGGCAGCTTGCGCTTGAGCCGCTGCGACATTTGCACCAGCCAATTCTGGTAGCGCAAACGGTCGGCCTCGGTGGCGAAGCTGGGCTGCGGCGGGCGGTCGTCCTTGATCGCGTTGGACAGCGCCAGCCGCACCGAGTCGGCCAGCTCTTCTTCCTTCTGGTTGCCAGCGAGCACGGCCGGACTCCAGGCCAGGCCGGCCGCCGCCGATAACAGGATCAGCGACAGCCGGCGGCGCAGCGGCTGAGGGGGCCTGGAAAACAAGCTCACTTGCCCATTTTGCCTTTAAGGAAGCCCACCATGTCGGCCAAGGCCACGGCGGTTGCTTCGCTATCGCGGCGGCCCTGGTATTCCAGGTTGCCTTCTTTCAAGCCGCGCTCGCCGATCACCACACGGTGCGGCACGCCGATCAATTCCCAGTCGGCGAACATGGCGCCCGGACGCTGGCCGCGGTCGTCGAGGATGACGTCGATGCCGGCCGCCTGCAAGGCCGCGTACAGCTTGCCGGTCTCTTCCTTGACCAGTTCGCTGCGCTCCATGCCCATCGGGCACAGCACCACTTCAAACGGCGCGATCGCGGTCGGCCAGATGATGCCCTTGTCGTCGAAGTTTTGTTCGATCGCGGCGCCCAGGATGCGCGTCACGCCGATGCCGTAGCAACCCATTTGCAATGGCGCAGGCTTGCCGTTTTCGTCGAGGAAGGTGGCTTTCATGCTTTCCGAATAAGCCGTGCCCAGTTGGAACACGTGCCCCACTTCGATGCCGCGCTCGATCGCCAGCACGCCCTTGCCGTCAGGCGACGCATCGCCGTCGACGACATTGCGCAAGTCGGCCACCAGGGCTGGCTCGGCCATGTCGCGGCCCCAGTTGGCGCCGGTAAAGTGGAAACCCGCTTCATTCGCGCCGCAGACGAAGTCGCTCATGTTGGCGACCGTGCGGTCGGCCACCACGGTGACGGGCGCCTTGGTATTGACCGGACCGAGGTAGCCCGGCACGCTGCCGTAGACTTCGAGGATTTCCGCTTCGGTCGAGAAACGGTGATTGCCGAGGCCGGCGACCTTGCCAACCTTGACTTCGTTCAACTCATGGTCGCCGCGCAGCAGCAGCATAAAGTATTGCTTGGTGACTTTGCCGTCGGTTTCTGTTTCCACCGTGAACGCGATGGTTTTGACGGTCTGTTCCAGCTTCAAGCCCAGCAAGGCGGCCACGGTGTCGCACTTGACGGTGTCCGGCGTCGCGGTCCTGGTCAAGGCCTGGGTGGCGGCGCCACGCGTGGCGATCACCGGCAACGCTTCGGCCGCTTCCATGTTGGCGGCGAAGTCCGACGTTGGGCAATACACCAGCGCATCTTCGCCGGTGCTGGCGATGACGTGGAATTCGTGCGAACCGGTACCGCCGATGGCGCCGTTATCGGCCGCCACGGCGCGGAACTGCAAGCCGAAGCGGGTGAAGATCTTGGTGTAGGCGTCGAACATGACCTGGTACGACGCTTGCATGCCGGCCAGGTCGCGGTCGAACGAGTACGCATCCTTCATCGTGAATTCGCGGCCGCGCATCAGGCCGAAACGCGGACGGCGCTCGTCGCGGAACTTGGTCTGGATATGGTAAAAATTGAGCGGCAACTGGCGATAGGACTTGATTTCGGTGCGCACCACGTCGGTGATGACTTCTTCCGAGGTCGGCTGGATCGCGAATTCGCGGCCGTGGCGGTCTTTCACGCGCATCAGTTCGGCGCCCATCTTGTCCCAGCGGCCAGTCTCTTGCCACAGTTCGGCCGGCTGCACCAGCGGCATCAGCAGCTCGATGGCGGCGGCATTATTCATTTCTTCACGGATGATCGCTTCGACCTTGCGGATCACCCGCAAGCCCATCGGCATATAGGTATAAATGCCCGAACCGAGGCGTTTGATCATGCCGGCACGCATCATCAACTGGTGGCTGACGATTTCGGCGTCGGATGGAGCTTCTTTAAGCGTGGAAATAAAAAAACGGGAGGCGCGCATAACGGTGAATTCTTTTTAAAAAGAGAGGGTTATAATCAACCTAATTTTAAAGGATTAGCTGGCTGATGCGTCCATACTTTATGCAAATGCGTTCAATTGATGATATTCCGGTGCTTTTCGACCCTCGAAAACGCGGCTGGGATGCGGAGTTGTGTGCAAAAATGTAAACAGGACGCTCTCCCGCAGAAAGTTTGAGGTGTTTTATGCTCGACCGTGAAGGGTTTCGGCCCAACGTCGGCATCATCCTGCTAAACGCCCAGAACGAGGTGTGGTGGGGCAAGCGGGTGCGCGAGCACTCATGGCAGTTTCCGCAAGGCGGCATCAAGTACGGCGAAACGCCCGAACAGGCCATGTTTCGCGAACTTGAAGAGGAAATCGGATTACGGCAGGAACACGTCAAGATCGTCGGACGTACCCGCGACTGGCTGCGTTATGAGGTGCCCGACCACTTCATCAAGCGCGAGATCCGCGGACATTATCGTGGGCAAAAGCAGATTTGGTTCCTGCTGCGCATGTGTGCCCGCGATAATGACGTCAACCTGCGCCTGACCGACCATCCCGAGTTCGACGCCTGGCGCTGGCATGAGTATTGGGTGCCGCTGGATGTCGTGATCGAATTCAAGCGCGACGTGTACCAACGCGCCTTGCAGGAACTGTCGCGTTTCCTGACCTGGCCGGCGCATGGCAATGCGCAGGCGCACCGCCATACATCGCGCTACCTGCGCCAGCCGCATGCGCCGCGCGGACAGGACGCGGCGCCGTGTGAACCGGCAATGCCTTGTCCGCCGTGCGAACCCTGCGACCCGTGCGAAACAAGTGCGCCCGAGCTGATATTGCCTGGAAGTAAGGACTAAGCAAGCAACTCAGCGCCATACGGCAGCTGGCAACAAAAAAGGGCGTCCAGCACTGGACGCCCTTTTTATTTCCTACACACCACACCGGCCGGGCCGGTGCGGCTGACACACAAACGATCAGTTCGCCGCAGCGCTGGCAGCGGGAGCGGCGGCGGCAGGAGCGACAGCCGCGGCGACCGGCACCACGGCAGCGGCAGGAGCAGCGCCCGACGCCTCCAGCGTGAACGCCTTCAAGCCCAGGCCTGCACTGCTGTACTGGCGGATCTGGTTGGCCAGCGCCACGTCGTCATTGAGCTTGCGGCCATACGACGGCACCATTTCTTTCATCTTCGCTTGCCATTCAGGCGTCGCCAAGCGGCCCTTGAACGCGGTTTGCAACACTTTGATCATGATAGGCGGCGCGGTCGACGCGCCTGGCGAGGCGCCCAGCAAGGCAACGATGCTGCCATCGGCGGCGCCCACCACTTCAGTGCCGAACTGCAACAAACCGCCCTTGACCGGGTCGTCGCGGACGATTTGCACGCGCTGGCCGGCGTTTTGCAGCGTCCAGTCTTCCATCCTGGCGTTCGGGAAGTATTCACGCAAGGTCTTCAGGCGGTCTTCAGGCGAGTTCATCACTTGCTGCACCAGGTACTTGGTCAGCGGGATATTGTCGTAGCCAGCTTGCAACATCGGACGCACATTGCCGGTGCCGATCGAGGCCGGCAAGTCGATCCACGAACCGTTTTTCAGGAACTTGGTCGAGAAGGTGGCGAACGGGCCAAACAGCAAAGCTTGCTTGCCATCGATGATACGGGTGTCCAGGTGCGGCACCGACATCGGCGGCGAACCGACCGACGCCTTGCCGTAGACCTTGGCGTAATGCTGCTTGATCACTTCAGGATTGGTGGTTACCAGCCATTGGCCGCCGACCGGCACGCCGCCAAAACCCTTGGCTTCAGGAATACCCGATTTTTCCAGCAGCGGCAGCGCACCGCCACCGGCGCCGACGAAGACGAACTTCGCGCGCACGTTCTGTTCCTTGCCGTCAGCCAGGTTCTTCACTTTCACGTTCCACACGCCATCGGCGCCGCGCTTGATATCTTCCACTTGATTACGCAGGTGCAATTCGACGCCATGCTTCTCGGTCAAATTTTTCACCAGGCTGCGGGTCAGGGTGCCGTAGTTGACATCGGTGCCGATCTCCATGCGGGTCGCCGCGACCTTCTGGTTTTTATCCCGGCCGGTCATGACCAGCGGCGCCCATTGCTCGATCTGGGCATGGTCTTCGCTATACAGCATGCCCTTGAACAGATTCTCTTTTTGCAGCGCGGCATAACGCTTGCGCAGGAAGGCGATATTGTCGTCGCCCCACACAAAACTCATGTGCGGCACGTTGTTGATGAAGCTGCGTGGATCGCCCAGGTTTTTATGCGCTACTTCATAAGCCCAGAATTGCTTGGAAATCTCGAATTGCTCGTTGATCTCGACCGCTTTCTTGGTTTCGACATGGCCGTCAGCCGCTTCCGGCGTGTAGTTCAGTTCCATGAACGCCGAGTGGCCGGTGCCGGCGTTGTTCATCGCATCCGAGCTTTCCGCCGCGACCGAATCGAGACGCTCGTACATCGCCATCGTCAGCGACGGGTCCAGTTCCTTGAGCATCGAACCGAGGGTCGCGCTCATGGTGCCTGCGCCGATCAGCAACACATCGACCGGCTTTTCGGACGACGCCGGCAGCGTCTTGTCGCATGCCGTCAAGATCAGGCACGCCATAAAAAATAAGATTGATTTACGCATAGGTAACTCCGTTGATAAATACTAAAAGAATATTCTGGACTTCACGTCGGCAAAGTCATGCGCTCACTGCCTGCGAACTGAGCTGTTCGCCATGCCCGGACCACGGGCACGGTTGGCCATTCTTGCACCATGGGATACGAAAAAAGCTGGCTTGATGGCGGTGTTACGCCGGGATCCCGCACTCGGCAAGAGCCAAGCCGGCCGCAAAGGTGCGAGCCAAGGGAATAACGGATGCCCCTACATGTTTAACTCTGCCCAGCCCCACAACCGCCGACAGCATGCTATTAATGTCTACAGGCAATATCAATAAAACGCGATTTTATCATCGATATTTACCCCGATATGTACGATTGGATAGTGGATAATACTTACTATGGGGTTCAAAAACGAAGTAACTAAACGGTCACAAATAGCGTCGGTAACGGCCGCTATCCGACCCTGCCGCCGGCCACAATCAAGGCCACGCCATCTTGCCAGCCATCGTCGCCGGCCGGCAAGAACGCCAGCGCATAGCCATGCAGGTAATCGACCAGCACATCGCGCAGCAGCGCTTCCCGTGCCGGGCTGAATCTCCATTCCTCAATAGCCAGACTGAACAGCGCGGCAAAGCGTGCCGGCGCGTCGGCATGATCGACACGGCCCCGTGTCATCAGACGCATCAGCATCGGCGCCTTGCGCAGCAATCCCAGGTAGGCCCGGCACAAGCCCGACAGGCGGACTGGCGCCTCATCCTCGGCAGAGAATGGCGGCCGGGCCGGATCCAGCGCCGAAAACAGCAGCGACGCGACGGCCTTCAGCAACGCATCCTTGTCGCGGAAGTAATGGTAGAGCGCCATCGGATCGACGCCCAATTGCCTCGACAGGCTGCGCATCGAAAAATCGGCTGCGTCAGATTGCAACAAGCCCAGCGCGGCGTCCACGATGGCCTGCCGCTCCAGCTTGTTTCCTCCCCGTTGCGGCCGGCCGCGCGGCTTTGTTTCTTTCATGATCCCCACCATCGTCAATGTAGAATACAATAATTCTACATCGTAGAAATAATGGAGGCAAAATGCATCAACTCAAAGTCAGCGTATTTTCAGGCATCAGCCTGGATGGCTATCTGGCCGGCACAGACGGCGACTTGTCGTGGCTGTCGGCGGTGGCGACCGATCCGCCCGAAGATACCGGCTATCAGGCGCTGCTGGACGACATCGATGTACTGGTGATGGGACGCAACACCTACGATGCCGTACTGCGTTTCGCATCGTGGCCGTATCACGGCAAGCAGGTGGTGGTGCTGACGCACCGGCCATTGCAAGCGCGCCACGGCGAAACCGCCCATGACGGCGCGCTGGCGGACTTGCTGGCGGCATTGCGGCAAGCCGGGCGGCGCCATGTCTATCTCGACGGCGGCGCGGCGGTTCGCCAGGGCCTGGCTGGCGGACTGGTCGACACCTTGACGCTGAACTGGCTGCCGGTGATTCTCGGCAAGGGCATACCGCTGTTTGCCACAGACTTGAGCATGAGCAATTGGCGCTTGCAACATGCCCATGCGTATCCCAGCGGCTTGCTGCAAAGCCGCTATAGTCCGCTGCCGCCCTGAACCGGGCCAGGCTGATCGGGGCACCCGCTGTCGACATGTTCCCCACGCGGTACAATGGCGGCTGCTCCATTTACTTCAGCCAGCCACAATGTTTAATCCGTCCTCAGACGATGTGCGCCGCTTTTTTTGCGAAACCTACCGCAAGCACCGCGCCAACGAAATCTTAAGCCCGCTCGAAGCGATCGCCGTCGACTGGATCGTGCAACACCCGGAATATGAAAACGACTTGAACGACGTCGAAGCCGCCTTGGCGCGCGACTATTCGGTCGAGGGTGGCCAGGCCAATCCCTTCCTGCACCTGTCGATGCACTTATCGATCGCCGAACAAGTGTCGGTCGACCAGCCGCGCGGCATCAAGCTTGGCGTGCAGCAACTGACCCAGCGCCGCGACTCGCTGCACGCCGCGCACCATGAAGTGATGGAATGCCTGGGCCAGATGATCTGGACCTCGCAGCGTTCCGGCTTGCCGCCGGATGGCGACGCGTATGTCGAGTGTGTGCGGCGCCGCTGACATATACAGTAAGTAAAGCTGTGCAAAAAACAAGGGCTGGCAAGGCATGCAGCCCGTTAACTTCCCTTCCCTGTTCTATCGCAAACATGCGGCTTGATGGATTTGTTAGTGTCGCCATCATCAACTAGACTGCAAAATCTTATCTTATAGACAATCACGTCCGGATTGCCGTACCCGTCGTTCAAACCGCAGTATCCACTCAGGAATTGCCGCGATGGAAGAAAACTGTCTGCCCGACTTGGGTTCGGCATTGAGTGTCGCCAACCGCCCTATCCGCTTGCGCCTGTGGACCGAACACGGCGCCAGCGACGATTTATTACTGGTCAAACATGTCAGCGGCATCGAAACCATATGCGGCGGCATTGAATACTCGCTGTTGTGCATCGCCACCAAAGCCGGTTTACCGCTCAAGCAATTCATTGCCATGCCTGCCGAACTGCAGTTTGTCACTGCCAACGGGCATCTAAGGCCGGTCTGCGGCATCGTCACACGCGCCGTCGAAGGTGAAAGCGATGGCGGCCTGGCCACCTATCAATTGATCATGCGCGATGCGCTGGCGATTTTGGAGAAACGCAACAATACCCGCGTATTTCGCCATGCCAGCGAAGTGGATATCACCGATATCGTGCTCAATGAATGGCGCAAGAGCAACGCCCTGCTGGCACGCGCCTTCGACTTCGACCTGGGCCGCCTGAAAAGTTATCCGGCCCGCGAATTCACCATGCAATACAACGAATCGGACGCCGCTTTCCTGCGCCGCTTGTGGAAACGGCGCGGCCTGGCCTGGTTTATCGAAGCCGGCGCGAGCAGCGCCAAAGGCGACCAAGATATCGCCACGCATACACTGGTGCTGTTCGACGATGTCTGGTCGTTGCGGCAAAACGGTGAAGGCAGCGTACGCTACCACCGTGACGATGGCACCGAAACCAGCGACTGCATTACCGCGTGGCACGCCGCGCGCACGCTGGTGCCCGGAAAAGTCAGCCGCCGCAGCTGGGATTACAAGCAGGCCTGGTCGATCAACAGCCAGCACGACAATGACCATCCGCAAGGCGCGCTCGGCGACCAGTTGGCAGCCTCGCTGGATGACTATCTGGTCGATGTCCCGCACGCGGGAGACAATGGCGACGACTACCGCAGCCTGGGCGCCTTGCTGATGCAACGCCATGAATATGACGCGAAATGCTTCCAGGGCGAAAGCGGCGACCGCGAACTGCGGATCGGACAATGGAAAAGCGTCAGCGGCCACGCCGAACTCGACACCCATGCGCAGCAGGAACGTGAATTCGTGTTCACCGAATTGAGGATCGACGCTGAAAACAATCTTCCCAAGACACTCAATGACAGGGTGCGCCGGCTGTTTGCACTGAATCACTGGCATCACGACAGCGAGCAATTGCAACAAGCCAGCGCCGAGCGCGGCGCGCGCTACAGCAATCGTTTCAGTTGCGTACGGCGCGGCATTCCCATCGTACCCGCCTATGATACGCGCACCGACCTGCCGCATGCGACAGCCCAAAGCGTGACCGTGGTCGGCCCTGAGGATTCGGTGGTCCATTGCGACGAGCAGGGCCGCGTCAAGATACGTTTTCCCGCTTGCCGGCCTGAAGATCACGCGCATGCGCAAGGCGCCGGCGCATCCGGCGGCGAGCGCGACTCGGCCTGGGTGCGGGTGGCCAGCTCCTGGGCTGGCGAGTCATGCGGCGCGATTTCGCTGCCCAGGGTAGGCGATGAAGTGATTATCACCTTCCTCGGCGGCGATCCGGACAAAATGCTGATCAGCGGCCGCGTACATGGCGGCAAGACGCCGCCACCGGCCTTCAACCGCAGCAGCCGCTTGCCTGCCGAGAAATACCTGTCCGGCATCGTCAGCCAGGAAATCGGCGCCCAGGGTTATAACCAGTTGCGTTTTGACGATAGTCCAGGCCAGGTCAGCGCCCAACTGGCCAGCGATCATGGGCACAGCGAATTGAATCTCGGCTACCTGACCCACCCGAGAAGCGGCGGCAAAGGCGTGGCGCGCGGCAACGGTGCGGAACTGCGCAGCGACGAACATGTGGCGCTGCGCGCCGCCAAGGGTATCTTGCTGACCGCCTGGCAACGCCTGCATGCCGTCGACAGTCAATTGGCCCGCGCGGAATACCTGTCGCTGATGGAACAATGCCTGGAACAGTTCCGTTCCCTGGGTAACTATGCCGCCGAACACCAGGCGCTGCCGCTCGATGAGCAAGCGCAAGCTGAGTTGCAAACCAAGCTCAAACAATGGGAAAACGGCGGTAATACCGCCGCTGAAGGCGATGGCGGCGGCGCAGCGCTGATCGGCATCAGTGTGCCCGACGGCATCAGTTTCGCGACACCCAAAACCATCGTCAGCTATACCGGCGGCAATACCGACAGCGTAGCGCAGCAACATATGCAATTGACAGCGGGACAACGCTTTAATCTCAACGCCGGACATGGTATTTCACTGTTCTCGCATCATCACGGCATCAAGGCGATTGCCCACCATGGCAAGCTGCTGATGCAAAGCCAGCATGACGATACCGAAATCAATGCAGCAAAGAACGTCAAGATTAGCGCCAGCGACAGCAAGATCGTCTTGATGGCGAAGGAAATCCAGCTGATCGCCGAAGATGGCTCCTTTATCAAGATCGGCGGCGGCATCACGCTGGGCAGCAATGGCGACATCAAGAACCTGTCCGCCCGTTTCATGACAGACGGGCCAGCCACGATGCATACCGAATTGCCAGCCTTCCCTGGCGGCGCGCCAGATCAACAATTCATTCTTCAATATGGCGCACACACCGGCGCCGCCGCGATCGCGCCGAACCGCGCATTCGAAATCGAGATGAGCGACGGCAGCACCGTCAAAGGCATCAGCGACGCCATGGGCAAGACCGGCATATTACAGCGCGACGCCATGCATATCGCCCACGTGCGTATTTTGACCGATCAGGAGTAGTAATGGCCTACCCCAAACTTCCGTATGTGATCGGGCGGGACAGCACGGTGCTGCAATGCAACCGGGCCTACGACAAAACCGTCAACGTCAAGCCCGCCCTGCCCGGCAACATCATCGTGATTCACGGCGTCAACGATGTCGGCACCAGCTTCGGTCCCGTGGAACAAGGGCTGTGCCAGGGACTCGATACGCGGCTGCATGGCATCGCGCCGTGCGCTTCCAGCCTGTTCACGCCCGCCGCCTACCGCCTGCCGGGCGCCGCCGACAAGGACGTGCTGGAACCGGACCCGGACGCGGTCTACTTCAAGCGCAAGATCGATGAGACCACCCACAGCCCGGTGATTCCGTTTTACTGGGGCTATCGGGAACGCTCGAACGCCGCCCAAGGCATCAACGGCCAGCGCACCGACCGCTACGGCAATAGGCTGGACAAGGACTTGTCCAAGAATGGCGGTCCGTTCGGCAACGCCACCAGCACCTTGCCGGACATGTGGAACAAGGGTTTGTTTTCGCCGCTTGACGCCGGCGGCGATCCGCTGCGGCCGTTAAAAACGGCGCCCGGGCGCATGTACATGGTGCTGGCGGCCAAGCGCCTGGCGGCATTGATCGCCATGATCCGCGACTATGACAAGGATGAAGTCGTTTCCATCGTCGCGCATAGCCAGGGCTGCCTGATCGCGCTGCTGGCGCAAGCCTTCCTGCTCGATGAAGGAAAACGCCCGGCCGACACATTGATACTGACCCATCCGCCATACAGCCTGGTGCAAGACACCACCCTGTTTTTCAGCGCCGTCGAATCGAGCCGGCTGTTTGGCGGCGGCGAGGATGAGGCCATGGCCGGCCAGTATGCGGCGCTCGATGCGCGCCAGACCTTGCACGCCCGGCTGCAAACACTGGCCCAGATCGTGCAAGGCGTGGTGGCCAAGAAACATGCCGCGCCGGCGCTGGCAGCCTTGACCGATCAGGCCAGACACCATGGCATGGTCGGTGCGGCATGGAGCGCGGCGGCTGACCGCGACAACCGCGGCAAGGTCTATCTGTATTTCTGCCCGGAAGACATGACCGTCGCGCTGGACAATATGCAAGGCATCGGCTGGCAAGGCGTACCGGACCATATCGATGGCCACGGCCTGTCGACGACTGCGGGCAAGCCGCGCAAAAGCCTGTGGGGCGACGGTCCTACCACATGGAACCAGGAATATCAGCGCCGCAAGCCATTGGCTGAAATCGGCGCCGGCTTTTTTCAACGCGTATTTACCAGCAAGCAGCGTTTCGATCCGGCAAACAAGACCAGCGGCCCGGTGCTGGTCGGCTTGCCGCCGCATGATTTTGCGCTGCGCATCGGACGCGAAG
>NZ_HG322949.1:663732-809827 GCF_000723165.1 Janthinobacterium agaricidamnosum NBRC 102515 = DSM 9628 | reverse complement strand
AATTCATCGATACCGACCAGCGGCTCGGCAACACCGGCGCGGCCACGCTGTTCATGCAGATGGCGATCGGGGTAATGGGCAGCTATCGCGACGGCGGCATCAGCGCGGCGATCAACCTGCGCGACAGCAACGAAGCATCGATCGTCTTCATCAGCCCGCCATCGGATGCACTGCGCCAGACCCAGAAACATCCGCGCGGCGGCGATGTGTTTGCGCACCACGGCACGCCGGCCATCGATCCGGCCAATTACGAATAATAAAAAAGCCACGCGAACGTGGCTTGACAGCACCTGACAAGACCTCCATGGCAGCATTGCGTTGCCATCAAGGTGATGTTAGATACTCTTAATCAATTTCGCAAGGTGTTCGCTCAGCGATGCACCACCAGCGCGGTCGGCAAACTGTGCAGATACGCGGCCAGATCCTTGATATCCTGGTTGCTCAGCGGCTGTACCTGGCCGACCATGATCGCATTGTTGCGGCCGTTCGGGCCGTCGTTGCGTTTGTACGCGGTCAGCGCGTGTTCCAGGTAATCCTTGTGCTGGCCGGCCAGTTTCGGATACGACGGGTCGATCGGCGAATTCAAGTCCTTGCCGTGACAGGTGGCGCAGTTGTATTTTTCAGCCAGCGCCTTGCCGGCGTTGATATTGCCGGCTGCAACAGCACTCAAGGAGATCGCGGACAAAACCAGGGCGGTGACCATTTTTTTCACGGTGTTTTTCCTCATTTTGAGCGTCCTCATTTCTGCTTGGTTTGCAGCGAATAGTACAGCGCGACGTCGGCGATATCCTGGTCCGACAGGCTGGCCGCGATGCCATGCATGGTCGGGTGCTTGCGGTCGCCTTTCTTATAGGCGTGCAGCGCATTTTCAATGTATTTGGCGGACTGGCCACCGATCATCGGCACCTGGAACACTTCCGGAAAAGTCGCTTTGTAACCGGGAATGCCATGGCAACCGATACACATTTCCACCTTGGCCGGAGCAGCCTTGGCGTTTCCAACGATGTCAGCCGCCGCAGCGGCATGGGCGATGCCTGCGAGTGCGAGAAGTGCGATGATTTTTTTCATGGTGGCAAAGTTAATCAGTGATAATCGGATACTGCTGCCGGAACAAAACTTGCATTTTGCACTATTAACCTGCGATTCTAACCCAAGACCTTCCCGCAAGTCCACATGCAAGTTAGTCAGTCTGCAACACTCTCCGGAAGCCGCGCCAGTACTCGCTTTGCGCCCTCCCCGGCCGGTTCCGCAGACGTTTGGAACGCCTCGAAAAGCGGCGCGCGGCAAGCCTCCGGCGCAGGTCTGGTCCGTGCTTTCATGTGGAAAAAACGCAAACTGTCTTATACTCGGCTTTCTTTTACTTTGATCGCCACGCTCATGCAAGAACATCAAGGCCAAGGCCACCGCTTCGAAGGTTCCGATAATTACGTCGCCACCGCCGACCTGAAACTGGCCGTGAACGCGGCCCTGACATTGCAGCGTCCGCTGCTGATCAAGGGCGAGCCGGGCACCGGCAAGACCATGCTGGCCGAAGAGGTCGCGGCCGCGCTGGACATGCCGCTGATGCAGTGGCATATCAAGTCGACCACCAAGGCGCAGCAAGGCTTGTATGAATACGACGCCGTGTCGCGCCTGCGCGATTCGCAGCTGGGCGACGAGCGGGTGCGCGACATCCAGAACTACATCGTCAAGGGCGTGCTGTGGCAGGCGTTCACGGCGCCGCAACCGGTGGTGCTGCTGATCGACGAGATCGACAAGGCCGACATCGAATTCCCGAATGACTTGCTGCGCGAGCTGGACCGGATGGAATTCCATGTCTATGAAACCCGCGAAATGGTCAGCGCCATCCACCGTCCGCTGGTGATCATCACTTCGAACAATGAGAAGGAATTGCCGGACGCGTTCCTGCGCCGCTGCTTCTTCCATTACATCAAATTCCCGGACAAGGACACGATGGAGCAAATCGTCGCGGTCCATTATCCGAACCTGAAAAAGGATTTGCTGGCGCAGGCGCTGCAGACCTTTTACGAGGTGCGCGACGTGGCCGGCCTGAAGAAAAAACCGTCGACCTCGGAATTCCTCGACTGGCTGAAACTGCTGCTGGCCGAAGACATCCCGGCCGAGGCATTGCGCGGCAAGGACAACAAGGCGGTGGTGCCGCCGCTGCACGGCGCGCTGCTGAAAAACGAACAGGACGTGCACCTGTTCGAGCGCCTGATGTTCATGTCGCGGACCAACCGCTGATGCCGGCCATCGCTGCAGCCAAGCAGCTACCCCAGGAGTGCGCCTGACATGCTGATCGACTTTTTCTTCACCCTCAAGGACGCCAGAATCCCGGTCTCGATCAAGGAGTTCTTGACGCTGCTGGAAGCGCTGCAAAAAAACGTGATCACGTCGTCGATGGACGACTTTTATTATTTGTCGCGCCTGACGCTGGTCAAGGACGAAGCGCATTTCGACAAGTTCGACCGCGCCTTCGCCCAGTATTTCAAGGGCATCGACGCCGCCTTCGAGAATCATGCGGCGATCCCGCTGGACTGGCTGCTCAAGCGCATGCAGCGCGAATTGAGCGACGAACAAAAAGCGCAGCTCGAAAAATTCGGCTACGATAAATTGATGGAGCGCCTGAACCAGCTGCTGAAGGAACAGAAGGAGCGCCACGAAGGCGGCAATAAATGGATCGGCACCGGCGGCACTTCGCCGTTCGGCAATGGCGGCACCAATCCGGAAGGCATCCGCATCGGCGGCAAGGGCGGCAACCGCACCGCAGTCAAGGTATGGGAGGCGCGCGCCTACCAGGATTACGACGCCGAACGCGAACTGGGCACGCGCAATATCAAGGTCGCGCTGCGGCGCCTGCGCAAGTTCGCGCGCGAAGGGGCGCAAGACGAACTGGCGCTCGACGCCACCATCCACGCCACCGCCAGCAACGCCGGCTACCTCGACATCAAGATGCGGCCGGAGCGCAAGAACCGCATCAAGGTGCTGATGCTGCTCGACGTCGGCGGCAGCATGGACGACCATATCGAGCGCACCGAAGAACTGTTTTCGGCGGCCCGGACCGAGTTCAAGAACATGGAGTTCTTTTACTTCCATAACTGCGTCTACGACCATGTGTGGAAGAATAACCGGCGCCGCCATTCCGAGCGTTTTGCGACCTGGGATATCCTGCGCAAATACCCGCCGGACACCAAGCTGATCTTCGTCGGCGACGCCACCATGAGCCCGTACGAAATCGTGCAGCCGGGCGGCTCGGTCGAATACAATAACGAGGAAGCCGGCGCGGCCTGGCTGGCGCGTTTCACCAGCGCTTTCCCGAAATGCATCTGGCTCAATCCGGAGCCGGAAGGATTGTGGCAATACCGCCAATCGATCGACATCATCCGCCAATTGATGAACCACCGGATGTTCCCCCTTTCCATCGAGGGACTGGAGCGCGGCATGCGTCTCCTCAGTAAATAGCACGGCCGTGGAACGCCCGGCGGCGCACACAGCTCGCGCCGCCATCGCTGCCGAATGACGTCGATAGACGCCATCGTATTGTGCGCGGGTTCTCATCAAGTAGAATCTGCAACGCATTCACTGCGCCCTGAACCGCGGTGGCCCGCTCCGACCAGGAACGGCGGCCGCGGCAGCCATACATTTTCATCGAGGAGTGTCTATGCAAAGTATCCTGTCTATCGCCGCCGACCTGTCATGGCCCTTCGCCATCACGCTGGCATGGGTGATCGGCGAATTCGGCCATCGCTGGACCGGTTTGCCGCGGATTAGCTTTTATGGCGTGATCGGCTTCGTGCTGGCCCAGGCCCAGGTCGGCGTGCTGCCGCAAACCGGCAGCGGCCCGATGCTGATCCTGGCCGACGTCGCCTTCGGCCTGATCCTGTTCGAACTCGGCTACCGCATCAACCTGCGCTGGCTGCTGAACAATCCGTGGATCGCGGTGGCCGGCCTGGTCGAAGCACTGGGTACCTTCGCCGTGGTGTACTTCATCGCCATCGAATTCAAGGTCTCGCCGATGACCGCGCTGCTGCTGGCCTCATTGGCCATGTCCACCTCGCCGGCCACCGTGATGCGGGTGGTCAACGAGGAACGCAGTTCCGGCCAGGTCACCGAACGCATGATCCACCTGACCGCGCTCAATTGCGTGCTGGCCGTGTTCACCTTCAACATCATCGTCGGCTTCTGGATGTTCCACAGTTCCGGCGACTTGATGGAGGCGACCGCCAGCAGCTTCACCGTGCTGCTGGCCTCGGCCGGCATCGGCGCCGTGTTCGGCATCATCGTGCCGGCCATGCTGCGCCGGCTCGGCAATATGGCGCAAGACGCCACCGTCGCCTTTGCGCTGTCGGTGATGCTGCTGGTGGCGCTGACCTACACCACCAGCCTGTCGCCGCTGCTGGCCACGCTGACCTTCGGCCTGGTGGCGCGCCACCGCCGCGTCGCGTTCAGCCAGGCGCAGCGCAATTTCGGCGCGCTCGGCGAATTGCTGACCGTGCTGCTGTTCGTGTTCGCCGCGTCGACGCTGGAATGGGCCAGCGTGACGGCCGGCGCCGGCCTGGCGCTGGCGGTGATCGCCGGCCGCTTTGTCACCAAGACGGTCGGGGTGGCGGCGTTTTCCCATGTCAGCGGCATTTCGTGGCGCAAGGGCATCCTGACCGGCGTGTCGCTGACGCCGGTATCGGTGTTCGTGATCCTGCTGCTGGAACATGCACGCCACCGCGGCATCAACTTTGCCGACGAACTCAATGCGCTGGCCGCCGTGACGCTGATGCTGGAAGTGTTCGGCCCGCTGATCGTGCAGCGCGTGCTGAAGTTTGCCAAAGAAACCCATCATGTAGAGGAGCGCTAAATGCCGCTAGAACCCTTTAGCCACTCGGCTGCGCTGACCTTCGGCGTCGAACTGGAACTGCAGCTGGTGAACCTGTCGGACTTCGACCTGACCGCCGCCAGCCCGGACTTGCTGCACCTGCTGGGCAAAAAACCGTTCCCCGGCAACGTCACGCCGGAAATCACCGAGAGCATGATCGAGATTAACTCGACCGTGCACACCCACCACGAACCGCTGCTGGCGCAGTTGCAGGAAATCCGCGACACGCTGGTGGCCGCCGGCGACCAGCTCAATATCGGCATTTCCGGCGGCGGCACCCACCCATTCCAGCAATGGTCGTCGCAAAAGATCTTTTCCAAGCCGCGCTTCCAGGAAATCTCGGAACTGTACGGCTACCTGGCCAAGCAATTCACCATCTTCGGCCAGCACGTGCATATCGGCTGCGCGTCCGGCGACGACGCGATGTTCCTGCTGCATTCGCTGAACCGCTATATTCCGCACTTCATCGCGCTGTCGGCCTCGTCGCCGTTCGTGCAGGGGCGCGACACGCTGTTCGATTCGGCCCGCCTGAATTCGGTGTTCGCGTTCCCGATGAGCGGACGCGCGCCCTTCACGCTCAGTTGGGACCAGTTCGCCAACGAGTATTTCGCCAAGATGGAAAATACCGGCATCATCAGGAGCATGAAGGATTTTTACTGGGATCTCCGGCCCAAGCCCGAATTCGGCACCATCGAACTGCGCGTCTGCGACACGCCGCTGACGGTGGAACGGGCCGCCGCGCTGGCCGCCTATCTGCAGGCGCTGTGCCGCTACCTGCTGGAGCGGCGCGAACCGGCACCGGTCGAAGACGATTACCTGGTCTACAACTATAACCGTTTCCAGGCTTGCCGCTTCGGCCTCGACGGCGCCATCACGCATCCGAAAACCTACGAAACCATGTCGCTGCGCGAAGATATCATGACCACGCTGCGCAAGATGGCGCCGCATGCCGAGGCGCTCGGCAGCGCCTCGGCGCTGAAGCACCTGTCCGACGTCACCAAGCAATGGAGCGATGCGCAATACCTGCGCAATCAATACCGCCACCAGGGCAGCGCCGAAGGCATGGTCGACGCGGCGATCCGCTGCTTCCGCGGCGATCCGATGCTTTTCTGAAGCGTCGCGCTAAAAGCGGGTTTCGCGCGCGGCCCGCAAGAAATTATCCAGGATCGGCGTGCAGTCGAGCAGTTCGACGCCGCCGGCCGAATGGAATTCCGGGTGCCACTGCAAGCCCATGACAAAATTGGCGCGCTGGTAGCGGATCGCCTCGACGATGTTGTCGCCCTGCGAAATCGCCTCGACGGTGATGTCGCGTCCCAGGTCCTTGACCGACTGGTGATGGATCGAATTGACCAGCGCCTCGCCGGCTTTCGGGAACATGCCGGCCAGCGACGAGCCTTTCGGGAACACGATGCTGTGGCGGTGCCGGTCGTACAAGTCGTTGACGTGGGCCGCCGCGCCTTCGACATCGGAGGCGATGTCCTGGTACAGCGTGCCGCCGAACCCCACATTGATCAATTGGCAGCCGCGGCAGATGCCCAGCACCGGCTTGCCGGCGTCGACGAATTCATGCAGCAGTTCCAGCTCGTAGATGTCGCGCGCGCGGTCGCCGCTCCATTCCGGCCGGGTCGCCGCCTCCGAATAGGTTTGCGGCGACACGTCGGCGCCGCCCTGCAGCACCAGCCCGTCCAGGTGGCGCGCATAGTGGCGCAAGGTGATGTTACTGGGGTGTAGCAAGCCGCTGGTATTGACCGTCGGGATCATGAACACCAGCACGTCGCGCGACATGACCCACTGCGCGATCGACTCTTCCAGGTATTGCAGGTTCTTGCTGCGCAGGCCGGTCGAACCCGGCTCGGGATGGAAAATCCGCGCCGAAATGCCGATCCGCAGCGTGCGCCGCATGAAGTCGCGGCCGGCCTTGTCGCGCATCGCGCGGTAGCGCGCCATCACCACCCGCCAGGCCAGCGCGAACGGCGTGTCGTTTTCTTTCAGGTAGCGCGGCGCGGCGTCGCTGTCGCGCCCTCCGGAACCCTGATCTGCCGCCTTGGAGGAATTGGGGGGATCGTTATCTGACATGGGTAAGGCCTGACCTGGAACAGTGATGGTTGCAATATAACGCCGCCGGCGCCGCCGCACGATTCGATTTTGTAACAAAACCGTAATGGCGCAGCAGGAATCGGCGCTCCGCTTGTCATCTGTCCTGAAAATTATATACCCCGTTTACACCCCGGGGCCGACTTTTTAGAGAATCTTTACAAGCCTGCTGCTAACCTTCAAAGCATCTCAACGACAGGTGCAAACCTCTTTATGGAACCCTCTTTACGCCATCATCATCCGCGCCGCGCCACCTTCCTGATGCACATTACCGTCGATACCGCGTGTATCAGCGACCTGCGCCAATTGGTGGTCAAAACCTGCGGCAATATGCTGTCCTTCATGCGCATCGAACCGGTCGACCATGCCGAACGCATGAAAGTCTGGCTGTGCCTGCCGGAACCGGCGCTGCGCCTGACGATGGACGCCGTGATGCGCATCCTGCCCGCCGCCGAATTCGGCCGCATCAGCCAGGCCCAATCATGAACCGCGCGATGACCCCGCTGATGCACCCGCCGATACGCGACAACGCGATGTCGTCGAGCCGCATCACCGGCCACTTCCAGGGTATCTGGGTGCCGCTGGTGACGCCCTTCGACGATGGGGAAGTCGACCTGGAAGCGGCCCAGCGCCTGGCCGCCGAACTGGTGGCCAGCGGCATCCACGGCCTGGTCGTGTGCGGCACCACCGGCGAAGCGGCGATGCTCAGCGAACGCGAACAGGCGCTGCTGCTGGACGCGGTGCTGGAAACCGTCGGCCCGCACTTCCCGGTCGTGATGGGCGCCGGCGGCAGCGACACCCGCGCCGTCGCGGCCAGCGTCAAGCGCTTCGACGACCATCCGCTGGCCGGCTTGCTGATTTCGGCGCCCAGCTATGTGCGGCCGTCGCAGGAAGGCATCCTGCGGCACTTCCAGGCGATTTCGGCGGCCACCGACCACTCCATCGTGCTGTACAACATCCCGGCCCGCACCGGTATCAATATCGAGCCGGCCACGGTGGCGGAACTGAGCCGCGACACGCGCTTCGTCGCCATCAAGGAAGCCGGCGGCAACGTGCTGCAAATTACCGACTTGCTATTGAATACCCGGCTCGACGTGCTGAGCGGCGACGACACGCTGCTGCTGGCCACCTTGCGCATGGGCGGCCACGGCGCGATGTCCGCCGCCGCCCACCTCCGGCCCGACCTGTACGTGCAGCTGTATGAACTGGTCAAGACCGGCCAGATCGCCGCCGCGCAGGAATTGTTCAAGTCCCTGCTGCCGGTGATACGCCTGCTGTTCGCCGAACCCAACCCTGCTCCCGTCAAGGCTGCGCTGGCGATGCTGGGCAAGCTCAAGGATGAGCTGCGCCTGCCGATGACCTGCATGTCGGCGGCCGGCAAGGCACGCCTGTTCAGCGCCCTCGACGACTTGATGGCCATCCCCGAATGGCACACCCCGGCCGAAGACAAGCACCACGCATCGCAAGGCTGGCTGCTGCAACTGGTCAGCTCCTCCCCGTCGCTGGTCGTGCCTGCCGGACGTTACGATGATCATCACCATAACTGATGAATACGGCGGGATGGAGAAATCCATCCTGGCCGGCCGGCTGGCCGCATCGCGCGCGCTGGCCGGTCGCAAGGTGCTGCTGCTGGACGCCGACCCGCGCCATGCGACGCTGCGGCAACCCGGACTGGCCAGGCAAGCAGCCGATGGCGCGCGGCCCGGCGTCGTCGCGCGCGCCATCAGCGCCAAGGGTTTGCAGCCCGAGCTGGAACACCTGATCACCTGCTACCACGACATCGTCATCGATACCGAAGGCCGCGATTCGATGGGCAGCCGCTCGGCGCTGATCGCCGCGCGGGTGGTCATCATCCCGATCGCCGGCGGCCACAGCGACGATACCAGCCGGGCCCGCCTGGTGCAGCGCATCACCTACGCGCGCCTGTTCAATCCCGGCTTGCGCGTGCTGGTGGTGGCCGACGACACCACGCCTGTGATCAGCGAGCTGGTGGCGCGCATCCCCGCCGCCGTGCATACCGGCATCGAACAGCTGTACTGCGCCGTCTTCAGCCAATAAGAGCTTGCCCGCCCTGTCGGGTCAGCCATCCCGGCCTGACCCGACTCCTTTCAATTAAAACGTTTTACTGATGGTCAGCACCAGCGCGGTCTTGCCGGTGAATTTGCCGTTGACCGGCGATGCGTACGCCGCTTCGCTGGCATTGGTGCCGATCACGGCCAGCGCGCCGCTGACGATGCCGAAGTCCTTGGTCACGCCGATTTTCCAGTCGCTATAATTGGATGCCGAGTTGTTCTTCACCGTTTGATGGCCGGCATGCAGGTTGCCGGTCCAGCCGGAACCCATGTCGATATTGGCGCCGATGTCCAGGTAGCCGCTGTTCTTGCTGTCGGCGAAACCGAACAGGTTCGAGACCGCACTCGAATACTTGATGTAGGCCGGACCGTAGCCGAGCTGGCCATACACTTCATAGGTATTCGCGTCGACCAGGCCGGCCACCTTGTCCAGGCCGTTGCCGGCGTAGATATAGGCCAGCACGCCCACGTCATACGATACGTCGGCGCCCAGCTGGCCGCGCTTGCCGCCGTACAGGTCGAGTTCCACGTCGCCGCTGCCGCCGGCGTCCTTGGTCCATTTGATGGTCGACGCCCACGCGCCGGCATACAGGCCGCCCGGATTGTTGACATAATCGGCGCCGCCCTGCAAGGCTGGCTGCATACGGGTTTGCGAAATGCCGCGGAAGCGATAATCGGACACCGCCGCCGCATTAAAACTTACTTCGTTATCCGGTTTTGGCTCCTCCGCGTGAACCAGGCCGGCGGCGAACGTCGCGGCGATAGCACAAACAAGGGTCAGTTTTTTCATGATGCTCTTTCGTTGATATGGGAGTGGGCCTTCGCCAGATGGCGCAGCTAGCCCGTCGCTGCAAAAATTTCAGGCAAGCCTCTCCCCTGGCGCGCGCACGCACCCAGTCACAGCGGGAGGAAAGGCCGGGCCGGAGAGTAAGCTAGGTCATAGCGGCAGCATCAGCCGGTAGCCGACCGCCGTTTCGGTCAGCAGGTAGACCGGCTGGGTCGGATCGTTTTCCAGCTTCTGGCGCAAATGCCCCATGTAGATGCGCAGGTAATGGCCGCTTTCGGAATGCGACGGCCCCCACACTTCGCGCAGCAGTTGCGGATTGGTGACCACCCGCCCGGCATTGCTGACCAGCACCGACAACAGGCGGAATTCGGTCGGCGTCAAATGCACCATCTGGTTGTTGCGCGTGACCAGCCGGGCCTTCAGGTCGACCTTGATATCGCCGAACTGCACCTGGCCATCGACGCTGGCGCCCGGCTGGCGCTGGCGGCGCAGGGTGGCGCGCACCCGCGCCAGCAATTCGCCGACGCCGAACGGCTTGGTCAGGTAATCGTCGGCGCCGGCGTCGAGCGCGCGGATCTTGTCTTGTTCATCGACCCGCGCCGACAGGACGATGATCGGCACGGCCGACCATTTGCGGATGTCGGCGATAAAATCGATGCCGTCGCCGTCGGGCAGGCCGAGGTCGAGCACGATCAGGTCGGGACGCCGGGTGCCGGCGTCGATCAGGCCGCGCTGCATGGTGGCCGACTCGAAAATCTGCCAGCCTTCCTGTTCCAGCGCCGAGCGCACGAAGCGCCGGATCTGTGGTTCGTCTTCGACCAGTAAGGCGGTGGCTGAAGGTTCGCTCATGATGGTTGTCCGCTGTCGGTAAAATTGTTAATGAGGCAGTTCAAGGTCCAGTTCGGGCATCGCCGGCGGCGTGCCGAGCGGCAGGGTAAATTCGATCGCGGCGCCATGGATCGGCGACTGGCCGGCGCGGATCTTGCCGCCGTGCGCCTCGACGATGGCGCGGCAAATCGCCAGCCCCAGGCCAACGCCGGGCTTGTTCGATTCGCGTTCGCCGCGCGTGAATTTTTCAAAGATCGCTTCCTCGCGGCCGGCCGGCAAGCCGGGGCCGTCGTCATACACGCTCACTTGCAGCCACGCGCCCCTGACATCGGCGGCGATGGTGATGCTGCTGCCCGGCGGCGTGTATTTGGCGGCGTTCTCCAGCAGGTTGCACAGCACCCGCTCGATCAGCACCGCGTCATACGACACTAGCGGCAAGTCGCGCTCCAGCCTGGTCTGCACCTGGTGGCAGGTCAGTTGCGAGCGGCTGGCGCGCAAGGCACTCCCGACCACTTCTTCCAGCGCCTGCCATTGCAGGTTGAGCCGCACCTGGCCGCTTTCGATGCGCGCCATGTCCAGCAAATTCGACACCAGCGCGCTCATGCGCAGGGTTTCTTCCTGCAGCGAGCGGGCCATGGTCAGCTGCTCCGGCGCCAACCCCGGTTTCGACATCACCAGCGATTCGGACAGGCCGACCAGCGACGTCAGCGGCGTGCGCAAGTCGTGCGACAGCGCCGCCAGCAGCGAGTTGCGCAGCCGTTCCGACTCCATCTGCACCAGCGCGCCCTGCGCCACGTCGATGTAATGCACCCGTTCCAGCGCGATCGCGGCCAGCGCGGCGAATGTATCCAGGTGTTGCCGCTGTTCCGGCACCAGCAGCCAGCGCCGGTTGTCCGGCAGCAGCGCCAGGATGCCGCGGGTGCGCATCGGCGCGATCAGCGGCAAATAAAACACGCTGGCCGCCGGCAAGGTGTCGGTGCCGATGCCGGCCGCCTCGGCGTGGTCGAACGACCATTGCGCAATGCCCAGGTCGAGCAGCGCCAGTTGCTGGGCGTGGATGTCGCCGGCTTGCTGCGTCATTTGCAGGCGCCCGTCGTCATCCGGGATCAGCAGCGTGGCGCGGGCCTGGAAGGCGCGCTGGATGAAGTCGCGGGTGATCTCGAAGATCTGTTCGGTTTGCAGCACGCCCGATAATTCGCGGGCAAATTCATACAGCGCGCGGGCGCGCGCCTCGCGGTGCGACGCCACCCGCGCCTGGAAGCGCAGCCCGGCCGTCAAATGGCCTATGATCAGGCCGACCGCCAGCATCACGCCGAAGGTGATCACATACTGGAAATCGCCGACCGCGAACGAATAGCGCGGCGGCACGAAGACAAAGTCGAAGCAGGCCACCCCGACCAGGCTGGCCAGCGCGGCCGGGCCGCGCCCGAAGCGCACCGCCACCAGCACCACCGTCAGCAGGAACAGCATAGCGATATTGGCCAGGTCGAGGTAGGCCAGCATCGGCAGCACCAGCAGCGCGGTCAGCACGCTGGCGCCGGCGGCGACCAGGTAACGCCAGTGGCGCGACGGACGCCGCCCGGCGTCGGCGCCCTCTTCGCCGTCGCGCGCGGCCGGTTGGCTGGCCGCACCGGCCTGCGCGGCCGGCTGGCCGATTTCGATCAAGTCGACGTCCGGCGCCAGTTGCGCGATGCGCCTGGCGTGCGCGATGCGCCACGGCCAGTTGCGCCGGCCGCGGCCGACGATCACTTTCGAGATATTGCCGGCGCGCGCGTAATCGACGATGGCGCCGGCGATGTCGCTGTTCGATACCACGGCGGTGCGCGCGCCCAGGTCTTGCGCCAGCTTCAGCGTCTTCAGGATGCGTTCGCGCTCGGCCGGCGGCAAATGCTGCAATTGCGGCGTCTCGACATACAGCGCATGCCACTCGGCGTTCAACTGGCTGGCCAGCCGCGCGGTGCTGCGGATCACATGTTCGGCGCCGGGGCGCGGGCCGATGCAGGCCAGCAGCGCGGCGCCGGTCTTCCAGATCGGGTTGATCGATTTTTCGACCCGGTAAGCCTGCACATCGTCCTGGATGCGGTCGGCGGTGCGGCGCAAGGCCAGTTCGCGCAAGGCGATCAAATTTCCCTTGCGGAAAAAATTCTGCGACGCGCGCTCGGCTTGCTGCGGCTGGTACACCTTGCCGAGTTTCAGACGCGTCAATAACTCGTCGGCCGGCAGGTCGACCAGCACCACTTCGTCGGCGCGGTCGAATACCGTGTCCGGCAGCGTCTCGGCGACCCGCACGCCGGTGATGCCGCCGACCACATCGTTCAAACTTTCCAGGTGCTGCACGTTGACGGTGCTCAGCACGTCGATGCCGGCGTCGAGCAATTCCTCGACGTCCTGCCAGCGTTTCGGATGGCGCGAGCCGGGTGCGTTCGAATGCGCCAGCTCATCCATCAAGATCAGCGGCGGCCGGCGCAGCAGCGCTTCGTCCAGGTCGAACTCGGCCAGGTTCTTGCCGCGATAGACTATCTGCTTCAAAGGCAGTAGCGGCAAGCCTTCCAGCAAGGCGGCGGTATCGCGGCGGCCATGGGTTTCGACTATCCCGACCAGTAATTGCTGGCCGTCGTCCTGCATTTTATGGGCCGCGGCCAGCATCGCGCACGTCTTGCCGACGCCCGCCGACGCGCCGAAATAAATCCGGAGCTTGCCGCGCGAAGCTTTCTTTTCCTGCGCCTGCACCTGGGCCAGCAAGGCGTCAGGGTCGGGGCGTTGGCTGTCGTTGGGGAGCATGGTTGCCTGTTTTTTCCGCTGCATCTGCCGGCCGGATGACGACGAATTCATGATCATCGCCTGATCCGGCCACTGTTACATCGCTTTAATACATCTGTAAATACATCCAGCAATACATCTACATGTTACTTTACTTGGGCAGCGCGTCCAGCGCCATGTTCAGCGCCAGCACATTGACGCGCGGTTCGCCGAAAAAGCCGAACAGCGACTGCTGCTGGTAATGCGTGACGATATCCTGCACCTGTTCCGGCGAGACATGACGCTCGCGCGCCACGCGCGGCGCCTGGTAGCGCGCCGCCGCGATGCTGATTTCCGGGTCCAGGCCGCTGCCCGACGCCGTCACCAGGTCGACCGGCACCGGCAGCCGGTTTTCCGGATCGGCGGCTTTCAGCGCGTCGATCCGGCCCTTGACCGCGTCCAGCAAGGCCGGATTGGTCGGGCCCAGGTTGGAACCGCCGGAACCGGCGCCGTTGTTGGCCATCGGCGTGGTGGCCGATGGCCGGCCCCAGAAATACTTCGGCGACGTGAACGACTGGCCGATCAGGCTGGAACCGATCACCTTGCCGCCGTTTTCGACCATGCTGCCGTTGGCCTGGTCGGAAAACGCCAACTGGCCGATGCCGGTCACGGCGTACGGATAAACCACGCCGCAAATCACGGTCAGGGCGGCGAACATCACGATGGCGGGACGAATAATGGTACTCATACGATGTCCTTTCAGACGAAATTAAATGCGGCTAAAACCATGTCGATCAGCTTGATCCCGATGAATGGCAGGATGATGCCGCCCAGGCCGTAGATCAGCAGGTTGCGGCGCAACAGCATGGCCGCGCCGATGGCGCGGTATTGCACGCCCTTCAGCGCCAGCGGGATCAGCACGACGATGATCAGCGCGTTGAAGATCACCGCCGACATGATCGCCGACGACGGGCTGGCCAGGTGCATCACGTCGAGCGCCTTCAGTTGCGGATAGGTGCCGACGAACGCCGCCGGGATGATCGCGAAATACTTGGCGATGTCGTTGGCGATCGAGAAAGTGGTCAGCGAACCGCGCGTCATCAGCATCTGCTTGCCGATCTCGACGATTTCCAGCAGCTTGGTCGGGTTCGAATCGAGGTCGACCATATTGCCGGCCTCTTTCGCCGCCTGGGTGCCGGAATTCATCGCCACCGCCACGTCGGCCTGGGCCAGCGCCGGCGCATCGTTGGTGCCGTCGCCGGTCATCGCCACCAGCCGGCCTTCCGACTGGTAGCTGCGGATCAGTTTCAGCTTGTCTTCCGGGGTCGCCTCGGCCAGGAAGTCGTCGACGCCCGCTTCGGCGGCGATCGCGGCGGCGGTCAGCTTGTTATCGCCGGTGATCATCACGGTCTTGATGCCCATGCGGCGCAATTCGGCGAAACGCTCCTTGATGCCGCCCTTGACGATATCCTTCAGCTCGACGGTGCCCATCACCAGGCCATCGTCGACCACCACCAGCGGGGTGCTGCCGCGGCGCGAAATGTCGTCCACCGCGCGCGCCACTTCTTCCGGATACGGACGGCCCAGCGCCTCGACGTACTTCTTGACCGAGTCGGCCGCGCCCTTGCGCACTTCGCGCACATGATCGCCGGGGATATCGACGCCGCTCATGCGGGTTTGCGCGGTGAATTGCACAAAGGTCGCGTTCAGGCTGCCCATGTCGCGTTCGCGAATATTGAAGCGCTGCTTGGCCAGCACAACGATGCTGCGGCCCTCCGGCGTTTCATCGGCCAGCGAAGCGAGTTGCGCCGCGTCGGCCAGTTGCTGCTCGGTGACGCCCGGCGCGGCGACAAACAGCGCGGCCTGGCGGTTGCCGAGGGTGATGGTGCCGGTCTTGTCGAGCATCAGCACATCGACGTCGCCGGCGGCTTCGACCGCGCGGCCGGAGGTGGCGATCACATTGGCCTGCATCATGCGGCTCATGCCGGCCACGCCGATCGCCGACAGCAAGCCGCCGATGGTGGTCGGGATCAAACAGACCAGCAGCGCGATCAGCACGGTGATGGTGACCGGCGTGCCGGCCTTGGCGGCTTCCACCGAGAACAGCGAAAACGGCAGCAGCGTCACGGTCACGATCAGGAACACGATGGTCAGCGCCACCAGCAAGATCGTCAGCGCGATTTCATTCGGCGTCTTTTGGCGCTTGGCGCCTTCGACCATGGCGATCATGCGGTCGATGAACGCTTCGCCGGGGTTGACCGAAACGCGCACCATCAGCCAGTCCGACAGCACGCGGGTGCCGCCGGTGACGGCCGAAAAGTCGCCGCCCGATTCGCGTATCACCGGCGCCGATTCGCCGGTGATGGCGCTTTCGTCGACCGAGGCCACGCCGCCGACCACTTCGCCGTCGGCCGGGATCACGTCGCCGGCTTCGACCAGCACCGTCATGCCCTTGCGCAGGTCGGTGGCGGGCGTCGGCAGCCATGGCGTGCCGTACTTCGGCGTGGTCATTTTCTTGGCCATCACGGTTTGCTTCAAGGCGCGCAGCGACGCCGCCTGCGCCTTGCTGCGGCCTTCCGCCAGCGCTTCGGCGAAGTTGGCGAACAAGACCGTGAACCACAGCCAGACCGAGGTCGCCAGGATGAAGCCGGCGGGGGCCTCGCCCTGGCCGTTCAGGGCCTGGATCGCCAGCAGCGACGTGATGATGCTGCCGACATACACCACGAACATGACCGGGCTGCGCCATTGGGTGCGTGGATGGAGTTTTTTAAACGCATCGAGAATGGCCGGGCCAATCAATGCGGAGTCGAAAAGCGTCAGGCTTTTGCGTGACATGGTAGCCTCTTATTGGGTGAAAAGTTGCAGATGTTCGACGATCGGGCCGAGCGCCACCGACGGTATGTAGTTCAGCACGCCGACCAGTATCACCACGCCGATCAGCAGCGAGATGAACATCGCGCCGTGGGTCGGCATGGTGCCGGCATTGGCGCTCAGGCGCTGCTTGGACGCCAGCGAACCGGCCACCGCCAGCACCGGCACGATCACGGCGAAACGGCCGAACCACATGGCGATAGCCAGCATGATGTTGTAGAACGGCGTATTCGCCGACAGGCCGGCAAAGGCGCTGCCGTTGTTGTTGGCGGCCGAGCTGAACGCATACAGGATTTCCGAGAAACCGTGCGCGCCCGGGTTGGCCACGCCTGCCTTGCCGGCGTCGACCATCACGGCGATCGCGGTGCCGGTCAACACCAGCGCAGGGGTCACCAGGATCGCCAGCGACACCATCTTCATTTCATAGGCCTGGATTTTCTTGCCCAGGTATTCAGGGGTGCGGCCGATCATCAGGCCGGCGATGAACACGGCCAGGATCGCGAACATCAGCATGCCGTACAGGCCGGTGCCGACGCCGCCGAACACCACTTCGCCGAATTGCATCAGCAGCAGTGGCACCATGCCGCCCAACGGCATATAGGAATCGTGCATCGAGTTGACCGCGCCGCACGACGCCGCCGTGGTGATCGCCGCGAACAGGCTGGAGCTGCTGATGCCGAAACGGGTTTCCTTGCCTTCCATATTGCCGCCCGATTGCAGCAGGGTGACATTCTGGTCCACGCCCAGCGCTTGCAGGCCGGGGCTGGCTTGCTGCTCGGCGCCCATCACGGCGGCCGTCATGACGACGAAGATCAGCGTCATCGCGGCCAGCACCGCCCAGCCCTGGCGCATGTCGCCGACCATGCGGCCGAAGGTAAAGCACAGGCCGGCCGGAATGATGAAGATCGCCAGCATTTGCAGGAAGTTCGACATCACGGTCGGATTTTCAAATGGATGGGCCGAGTTGGCGTTGAAGAAACCGCCGCCGTTGGTGCCCAGCATCTTGATCGATTCTTGCGAAGCGACCGGACCCATGGCGATGACCTGGGTCTTGGCGACTTGCGCTTCCATCACCGGCTGGCCGGCCTGGTCCAGCACAGGCTGGCCATCGGCGCCGGTTTTCGGCGTCGAATAGGCGACCTGGTCCAGCAGCGGCACTTCTTTATAGGCCGAGAAATTCTGGATCACGCCTTCGCCCATGAAAATCACCGACAGCACCAGCGACAGCGGCACCAGCACATACAGCGTCGAGCGGGTCAGGTCGACCCAGAAATTGCCGATCGATTTGCTCGAGCGCGCAGAAAAGCCGCGCACCAATGCAAAAATCACGGCGATGCCGGTGGCCGCCGAAAAGAAGTTTTGGCAAGCCAGGCCCAGCATCTGGGTCAGGTAGCTCATGGTTTGTTCGCCGGAGTAGCCTTGCCAGTTGGTATTGGCGACGAAGCTGACGGCGGTATTGAATGAGGAATCGGGGGTGATCGTGCCCAAACCCTGCGGGTTCAGCGGCAAGAAGCCCTGCAAACGCTGCAAGGCATAGACGAAAAAGGCGCCGACCGTGTTAAACACGACCAGCGCGATGGCGTAGGTTTTCCAGTTCATGGCCCGGTCGGCCGACATGCCGGACCAGCGGTACAGCACGTTTTCAATTTTTTGCAGCCAGCCGAGGCCGCGCAGCGGGCCGTCGCCGGCCACTTTGGCCATGTACAGGCCGAGCGGATAAGCGAGCGCCAGCAGCACCACCAGGAAGACCACTAATAACAGTATCGATTGGGTTGTCATCACAGATCCTCCGCCTTCAGCAGCGCCACCAGCAAATACACCAGCAAGCCGGCCGATACGATCGCGCCGAGCACATAAAACGCATTCATTTCGGGCCTCCCAATTTGTCGCAAGCGACCGCAAAGCCGTACACCACGGCATAGAACACGGCAATCACGCCGAGATACACGATATCCATCACCACCCTCATTCAGGTTTGTTTTGATGGCAAGAAGATTATCGAAATTCGTCTAAAAATTTAGTAAAGACTGGTGGACGGGGTGTAAACAAGATGTAAAAATCGGGTTTATACGGATTAAAACCGGAGGCAGTCCTGGTTTTCCGGGCAATATTTCCCGCTAATCGAGACCGCCGCGCACGATTGCAATTGCGTCGCAGCAACGGATTACGCGATTGCACGCCGATCAAGATAGAATGCGCAGGCGTCCGCATAAACAAACATTGTCTTTATCCAGCTTGAACACGTATGGCCACTAAAAAACCAGCATCCGACTACAGCGAATCATCCATCCGCGTCCTCAAGGGACTGGAACCCGTCAAGCAGCGCCCGGGGATGTACACCCGCACTGAAAATCCGCTGCACATCATTCAGGAAGTGATCGACAATGCCTCCGACGAGGCGCTGGGCGGCCACTGCACCCATATCGCCGTCACGCAAAATGCCGACGGCAGCATCACCGTCGAAGACAACGGCCGCGGCATCCCGGTCGGCCTGCACCCGGAAGAAGGCGTGCCGACGGTGGAAATCGTGTTTACCCGGCTGCACGCGGGCGGCAAGTTCGACAAGGGTTCGGGCGGCGCCTACGCATTCTCGGGCGGCTTGCACGGGGTCGGCGTATCGGTCACCAATGCGCTGTCGTCGCGCCTTGAAATCACGGTATGGCGCAAGGAAAGCGACGGCAACGGCCTGCACCACATGGTGTTCGCCGACGGCGACGTGATCGAAGCGCTCAATTCGAAACCGGCGCCGCGCGACGGCAAGAAGTCCGGCACCCGCGTCACCGCGTGGCCGAACCCGAAATATTTCGACTCGCCGCAGATTTCGCAGGTCGAACTGCAGCGCCTGCTGCGCTCGAAAGCCGTGCTGCTGCCGGGCGTCACCGTCACGCTGACCAATACCAAGGGCGAAGTGCAAACCTGGATGTACGCCGAAGGCTTGCGCGGCTACCTGACCGAAACGCTGGCGCAAAGCTCCAGCGGCGAGACCCTGATCCCGCTGTTCGAAGGCGCGCAATACGCCAACGGCGACAACGACGGTTTTGCCGAAGGCGAAGGCGCGGCGTGGGTGGTGGCGTGGACCGAGGATGGCGCGGTGGTGCGCGAATCGTATGTCAACCTGATTCCGACGTCGAACGGCGGCACCCATGAATCGGGCCTGCGCGAAGGCTTGTACGGCGCCGTCAAGAATTTCGTCGAAATGCATTCCCTGTTGCCGAAAGGCGTCAAGCTGCTGCCGGAAGACGTCTTCGCGCGGGCCTCGTTCGTGCTGTCGGCCAAGGTGCTGGACCCGCAATTCCAGGGCCAGATCAAGGAACGCCTGAATTCGCGCGACGCGGTGAAACTGGTGTCGACCTTCAGCAAGCCGCCGCTGGAACTGTGGCTGAACCAGCACGTCGAATACGGCAAGAAGCTGGCCGAACTGGTCATCAAGCAGGCGCAGTCGCGCCAGCGTTCGCTGCAAAAAGTGGAAAAGAAAAAATCGTCCGGCGTGGCCGTCTTGCCGGGCAAATTGACCGATTGCGAATCGTCGGACACCAGCCGCAACGAACTGTTCCTGGTCGAGGGCGACTCGGCCGGCGGTTCGGCCAAGATGGGCCGCGACAAGGAGTTCCAGGCCATCCTGCCGCTGCGCGGCAAGGTGCTGAACTCGTGGGAAACCGACCGCGACCGCCTGTACGCGAACAATGAAATCCACGACATCGCGGTGGCGATCGGGGTCGACCCGCACACCCACGGCGACACGCCGGACCTGTCCGGCCTGCGCTACGGCAAAATCTGCATCCTGTCCGATGCGGACGTCGACGGTTCGCACATCCAGGTCTTGCTGCTGACGCTGTTCTTCAAGCACTTCCCGCAATTGATCGCCAAGGGCCATATCTGCATCGCCCGTCCGCCGCTGTACCGGGTCGACGCGCCGGCGCGCGGCAAGAAGCCGATCCAGAAAATCTATGCGCTCGACGATGGCGAACTGCTGGCGATCGAAGACAAGCTGCGCAAGGAAGGCGTCAAGCAAGGCGCCTGGGCGATTTCGCGCTTCAAGGGCCTGGGCGAGATGAATGCCGAACAACTGTGGGAAACCACGATGAACCCGGACACCCGCCGTTTGCTGCCGGTGGCGCTCGGCGCAGTCGACCATGGCGCTTCCGCCGCCCGCTTCAATATGCTGATGGGCAAAGGCGAAGCGGCCGGCCGCCGCGCCTGGATCGAAGAGCACGGCAACGAGGCGGAAGCGGATATCTGATGGTTTCCCTGATGGCGCCGGCCGCGTGGCCCGGCGCCGCAACGAGTCCAATTTAAGTACAGCACAGAATTACACCATGTCTACACAAACCAATTTATTTGACGATCCACAACCGGAACCGGGTGCGCCGGGAGAACCCGACGAGCCGCTGATCGACGGCGAAACGCTGACGCTGTCGACCTTCGCCGAGCGCGCCTATCTCGATTACGCCATCTCGGTGGTCAAGGGACGCGCGCTGCCCGACGTCTGCGACGGCCAGAAGCCGGTGCAGCGGCGTATCCTGTACGCGATGAATGAACTGGGCCTGAACGCCACGGCCAAGCCGCGCAAGTCGGCGGCGGTGGTCGGCGACGTGCTCGGCAAGCTGCATCCGCACGGCGACCAGTCGGTCTACGACGCGCTGGTGCGCATGGCGCAGGATTTTTCGCTGCGTTATCCGCTGATCGACGGCCAGGGCAACTTCGGCTCGCGCGACGGCGATGGCGCCGCCGCGATGCGCTACACCGAAGCCCGGTTGACGCCGATCGCGCGCCTGCTGATGGAAGAGATCAACATGGGCACGGTCGATTTCCAGGCCAACTACGACGGTTCGACCGAGGAGCCGAAGCTGCTGCCGGCGCGCTTGCCGATGGTGCTGCTGAACGGCGCGTCGGGCATCGCGGTCGGCCTGGCCACCGAGATTCCGTCGCACAACCTGGCCGAAGTGGCGAAAGCCGCCGTGGCGCTGATCCGCGATCCGAAGCTGACGCACGCGGAACTGATGGCGATCATCCCCGGCCCGGACTTCCCGGGCGGCGGCCAGATCATCACGCCGGCGGCGCAGATCCAGGAAATGTACGCCAACGGCCGCGGCAGCATGAAGGTGCGCGCGCGCTGGAAGATCGAAGAGCTGGCGCGCGGCCAGTGGCAGGCGGTGGTCACCGAACTGCCGCCGGGCACCTCGTCGCAAAAGGTGCTGGAAGAAATCGAGGAATTGACCAACCCGAAAATCAAGCTGGGCAAGAAGGCGCTGTCGCCGGACCAGATCGCGCTGAAGGCGCTGATCCTCAATTCGCTCGACACCATCCGCGACGAGTCGGGCCGCGCCGCGCCGGTGCGCCTGGTGTTCGAGCCGAAATCGAAGAACCAGGACCAGACCGAATTCATGCTGATGCTGCTGGCGCATACGTCGCTGGAATCGTCGACCTCGATCAACCTGGTGATGATAGGCGGCGACGGCCGTCCGCGCCAGAAGGGCCTGGGCGACATCCTGCGCGAGTGGATCGCGTTCCGCTTCGAGACCGTCACGCGGCGCACCGCCCATAAGCTGGGCAAGGTCAGGGACCGCATCCATATCCTGGAAGGGCGCGAAGCGATCCTGCTCAATATCGACAAGGTGATCCAGATCATCCGCAATTCGGACGAACCGAAGGCCGCGCTGATCGACGCGTTCAGGCTGTCCGAGCGCCAGGCCGAAGACATCCTGGAAATCCGCCTGCGCCAGCTGGCGCGGCTGGAAACCATCAAGATCCAGCAAGAGCTGGCCGAGCTGCGCAAGGAAGAGCAGACGCTGCAAGACTTGCTCGACAATCCAGGCTCGATGAAACGCGCCATCATCAAGGAAATCGATGCCGACGCCAGGCAGTTCGGCGATGCGCGCCGCACCTTGATCGAAGAAGCGCAAAAAGCGGTGGCCGAACAAAAAGTGGTGGATGAAGCGGTCACCGTCATCATTTCCGAAAAAGGCTGGATACGGGCGCGTACCGGCATCGGCCACGATCCGGCCCAATTCACGTTCAAGTCCGGCGACGCGCTGCACGGCGCCTTCGAATGCCGCACCGTCGACACGCTGCTCGGCTTCGGCGCCAACGGCAAGGTGTATTCGGTGCCGGTGGCGGCCTTGCCGAACGCGCGCGGCGACGGCGTGCCGATCACGACGCTGGTCGATTTGTCGGGCGGCGTGCGCATCCTGCATTATTTCGCGGGCAATGCGGCGACGCTGCTGCTGCTGGCGTCGAGCGCCGGTTACGGCTTCTGCGCCAAGGCTGGCGACATGGTCAGCCGCCTGAAGGGCGGCAAGTCCTTCATCACGCTGGACGACGGCGCATTGCCGCTGGCGCCGAAAGTGGTGCCGGCCAGCGCCAGCGCAGTGGCTTGCCTGTCGGAAGGCGCGCGCCTGCTGGTGTTCGGCCTCGATGAAATGAAAACCCTGAGCAACGGCGGCCGCGGCGTGACCTTGATGGAATTGGAAAACAAGGAAAAACTGCTGGCGGTGCAGCCGATCAGCCAAAAGGGCGTGGTGGTGTCCGGCACCGGACGCGCAGCAAAACCGCAAGACTCGTCGCTGTCGGCGTCGGGACTGGCGCTACACTTCGGCAAGCGCGCCCGCAAGGGCAAGCCGCTGGCCGCGAAGCTGAAGCCGTTGTCGATGACGGCGATCGGCTGATGTCGTGATGGCGCTTGCCTGGCGCGTGGTTTGAAAAATCGCGTGGCAGGCAAGCCCCGTTCCAGCCGTTTCACCTGCGGCGATTACGCCTGCCGGATTCCGCCCTCGTCAATGCCTGCCAGCTTGAGCCTGTCCAGGGTCGCTTCGAGCACTTCAATCACATGCTCCGGCGCCGCCGCCGTACCGCCCACCGCATAACGGTTCATGCCCAACGGCGTCAGTTGCAGCGCTGGCTGGCGCCGGGGCCGGTCGTCCGGCCCCGGCGCCAGCGCGGTCAATTTCCCGTCGTCGCCGAATTCCAGCGTTTCGCGGCCGCGCCGGCAGGCTGGAAACGCATAAGAGTGAGTCGGACGATACACCCGCACGCCGGGCTCGTCCTCTTCGAAGGAATGGGTCCAGCTGCCGTGGACCGGCGCAGCGCCCTGCCCTCCCTGTCCTTGTGTCATCGATTTCATATGCCTCCCTTTTTGGATCGTTTTTCTTAAAACAGCGAGATCACGCCGCCCAGCTTGTCGTAGCCGGTCGCCGATGGCGACCAGGCAGTGCCGTTCCACGCCTTGTGGAACAAGGCGCTGTCGGCGCCGGTGACAAACACGTCGAGCCGGTTGGCTGCCCACGCGGCGGCGCGCGGCCGGGAGCGGCAAATCCCGCCCAGGCTGTCGAAGCCGGCCTGCGATGGCGACCAGGCCGAGCCATTCCACGCCTTGTGATACAGCGCACTGTCGGTGCCGATGACGAATATGTCGAGCCGGTTCGGCCCCCACGATACCGCCTCGATTTCGCCGATGCACACCCCGCCCAGCCGTTCAAAACCGTCCGCCGACGGCCCCCATTTTGCGCCGTCCCACCATTTATGGTACAGCGCGCCATCGGTGCCGGTGACGAACACGTCAAGCCGGTTCGGTCCCCACGCCACGGCTCTCGGCGCCGACGTGCATACGCCGCCCAGGCGTTCATAGCCGGCCAGCGATGGCCGCCAGGCGCTGCCGTCCCACCATTTATGATATAGCGCGTGGTCGGTGCCGATGACAAACACGTCGAGCCGGTTGGCGCCCCATGACACCACGTCCGGCTGGGTCATGCAGGTGCCGCCCTGCGCTTCGTAGCCGGTCAGCGACGGCCCCCAGGCCACGCCGTCCCACCACTTGTGGAACAGCCTGCGGTCGGTGCCCAGCACGAACACGTCGAGCCGGTTCGGTCCCCAGGCGACGGCGCGCGGATCGCCGATGCAGGTGCCGCCCAGGTTGTCGTAGCCGGTCGCCGACGGCGCCCAGGCCGAGCCATTCCACGCTTTATGAAACAGGCTGCTGTCGGTGCCGGTGACAAACACGTCGAGCCGGTTCGGTCCCCACGACACCGCCTGCGGCGCGCTGGTGCAGACCCCGCCCAGCGCGTCATAGCCGGTCAGCGACGGCTTCCAGGCCGAACCGTCCCACGCCTTGCGATACAGCGCGCAGTCGGTGCCGAGCACGAACACGTCGAGCCGGTTGGCCGCCCACGCCGCCACCGGCGACGAACCCTGGCGCGGCGTAGTCCCGCCGGCGGCCATGCCGATGCCGCTGCGCGGCCCGTCCAGACAGGCTTGCATGCGCGCCACCTGGCCGGCCGAAAACATGAACATGGCCGGGTCGTCGACGTAATCCATATAGTTCATGAACATGTCGCCGTTCGGCCCGTTATTGCACGACACATGCGGAAAATTCGGCGTGCCGGTATTGGCGCCGCCCTGGTTCGGCGTATCGGCCACGTTATCGGTGCCGCCGCAGCCGCTGCCGTCGTCGCCCCAGATATGGTTCAGGTTCAGCCAGTGGCCGATTTCATGCGTCGCGGTGCGTCCCAGGTGAAATGGCGGCGCCGCCGTGCCGGTGGTGCCGAACGCCGATTGCAGGATCACCACGCCGTCGGTAGCCGCCGGACCGCCGGGAAATTGCGCGTAGCCCAGCAAGCCGCCGCTCAGCTGGCAGACCCAGATATTCAGGTAACGCTCGGACGGCCACGCATTCATGCCGCCGCTGGCCTGCGACTTGACCGCGTCGTCGGAGCCGAACGACGCCACTGCGGTCTGGCGCCGTTCGATGCCGGTGCTGGGCGCGCCATCCGGATCCGCGCTGGCCAGCGCAAACTCGACCAGCGCATCGGCGGTCAGCGGCAGGAATGGCGCCGGAGTGTTGGCCACGTCCGGGTTGGTGCGCCGGTAATCGCGGTTCAGCACATCGATCTGGCTGGCGATCTGCGCATCGGAAATATTTTGCGCCGGCGTGTTCCATACCACGTGCACCACCACCGGGATGCGCGTCACGCCGCTGCGCTGGGTCTGCTGTTGCTGGTTTTCATACAGGCCGGCCAGGTTTTCGATGGCGTCCCTGGCGTAGGCGTACGCCGGATTCAGCGACAACAGGCGGCGGTGCACCTCCATCGTCGCGCAAGTGCGTTTTTTAGGCGGCGGATTGACGGTCAGGCCGGCGCCGCCATGATCGCCATTGTCGCCGTTCATCCCGCCGCCGGGCATGTCATCGCCGTCCACGCCGGCGGTGCCAGCCATGTGGCTGCCTTCCTCGGCTGCGTGGGCAGATAGGTGAGCAGATGCGTGAACAGGTACCTGAGAAGATAAGCCAGCCGATACCTTGCCAGCGGATACCTTGGTGGCGGGCATGGGCGTCATGCCGCCTTCGGCGCCGGACGCCGTTTTGGGAGTTTTCGGGCTAGTCATGATGCACATCCTTGGCTGTATAGTGTTGCCAGGCGCGCCAACCGGATGCTGCATGTCCGGCCGACCATGGCGCAAATAACGAACAAAGGCAATCTGGTCGGGACAGGTACAGAATCACTATCGCATGCGGAATGGTTTGCCATTTGATTTTGCACAAGGACGCCGCTGGCGCAGGCAGCACGGCCAGGACGAAAAAAAAGACCGGCGAAGCGGTCTTTTTTTGGGTGCCGGGCGGGCGCCCGGCGTATGACGACGCACTGCTTACTTGGCGGCGGCGGCTTTGACGTCAGCTTCGCCCTTGGCTTGCACTTCGGCGGTCCTGGTCGCCGCCAACGCCTTGTCTTCGGCCGCGTTGACGTGCTCCTTGATCGCCTTGGCGTTGGCTTTCACGGTTTCCTTGGTCGCCTTGGCGTCGGCTGCGGCGGCGGTCTTGTCAGCCTTGGCGGCTTCTTTCTGTTTATCTTCCGGATCGGCCTTGGCCACTTTCTCGGCTGCCTTGGCCTTGGCATGGTTGGCCTTGACGTGGGCTTCGCTGATTTTTTCGTGGGCCTTGGCGTCGGCGTTGGCGGTCGATTCATTGGCCTTCGCTTCCACCTTCATTTCCGACGTGATGGCTTTGACGTTGGCCTTGTCGGCCTTCGCTTCGGCCTTGACCACGGCTTCCGTGGTCTGGGCGTATGCGGCGCTGGTCAACAGGCCGGCGACGGACGTGGCGATCAGGGTGGCGAGTAATTTGTTCATGATGTGACCTTTCAATATAGTTTTAAATTCTGAGTGCATGTGGCAGCGCCCCGCATCGCGCCGCCCCTTCCGAAGCGACGCCGATGACATGACTACAGATTAATGTAAGACGCTCTCCATCACCGTGCGGCACCGTACACAACAGTAAAACAGTTTATTCCGCCACCAATCCAGCGGCATGGCGCGCGGCGATCCACTCTTCATTGGTCGCCACCACGCCCAGCGCGAGACGGCTGTGCGGCGCCGAAATCAGCGGGCCATGCACGGCATTGGCCGGCTCGTCCAGCAGCGCTCCGAGGAAGCCGAGGCCAGCGCAAATCCGCTTGCGCAATTCGATGCTGTGCTCGCCGACACCGGCGCTGAACACCAGCAAATCGAGGCCGCCCAGCAGCGCCGTCAGCGCGCCGATTTCGCGCACGATGCGGCGCACGTACAGCGCCAGCGCGGCGCGTACCCGCTCGCCGGTGGCATCGTCGCGCCGCTCTTGCGCCAGCAGCACCGGCGGGTCGGCCGACAGTCCGGACACGCCCAGCAAGCCGGATTCGTGGTACAGCACATGGCCGACCTCGGCCAGCGTCAGCTTTTCGATTTCCATCAGGTACAGCACCGCGCCGGGATCGAGCGAACCGCAGCGGGTGCCCATCATCAAGCCGTCCAGCGCCGAAAATCCCATGGTGGTGGCCACGCTTTGCAAACCCTGCATCGCGCACAGGCTGGCGCCGCTGCCGAGGTGGGCCACGATCACCCTGCCGCGCGCCACGTCGCCGAAATGCTCGGGCAGCACCAGCGACATGTATTCATACGACAGGCCATGGAAACCGTAGCGCCGCAAGCCGCGCTCCCACGCCGCGTACGGCAGCGCCAGCATCTGTTCGACTTGCGGCACGGTGTGGTGAAAGCCGGTGTCGAAACACGCCACCTGCGGCAAATCGGGGCGCGCTTCCAGCAGCACTTCGATCGCTTCCAGCGCGAACGGCTGGTGCAGCGGCGCCAGCGGAATATAGGTTTTCAAGTCGGCCAATACGGCCGCATCGACCCGCACCGGCGCAAAATACTTGCTGCCGCCATGCACCACCCGATGCGCCACCGCGCGCAGCGTGCGGCCGGCCAGCTGCGCCAGCACCCGCTCGCGTATCAACGCCAGCGCCGCGTGGTAAGGCTGTTGTCCATCGAGCGTCAACGCCAAGGCCTCGCCGCCGCCGGCGCGGAAGGTCGGCTTCGGTCCGCCGATGCCTTCGACCTTGCCGCTCCATTCGGCCTGGCGCGGCAACGGCGTGATGCCGCCGTCGAACAGCGCGAACTTGATGCTGGACGAACCGCAGTTGAGGACCAGGATCAATTCGCCGCGCGCTTGCGCGGCATTCGTCAACGATGAAACAGGATTCATGGCGGGCTGCTACGGTAGTGGTGGGCGAGCATCAGGGCGATGGCGCAGGAGGCGATGCGGCTGGTGCGCGAATCGGCGCGGCTGGTCAATATCACCGGCACCCTGGCGCCCAGCACGATGCCGGCGCTTTCGGCGTCGCCCATGTATTCGAGCTGCTTGGCCAGCATATTGCCGCTTTCCAGGTCCGGCACCACCAGGATGTCGGCGTGGCCGGCCACGTCCGACACGATGCCCTTGATGCGCGCGGCGGCGGCCGACACCGCGTTATCGAACGCCAGCGGGCCATCGAGGATCGCGCCGCTGATTTGCCCCCGGTCGGCCATCTTGCACAGCGCGGCGGCGTCCAGCGTCGACGGCATCGCCGGATTGACCGTTTCCACCGCCGCCAGGATCGCCACGCGCGGTTCGGCCACCCCGATCACGTGCGCCAGGTCGATCGCGTTGCGCACGATGTCGGCCTTGATGTCGAGCGTCGGCGCGATATTGATGGCCGCGTCGGTGATGATGAACGGGCGCGGATACGCCGGCGTCTGCATCAGGAAACAATGGCTGATGCGGCGCTTGGTGCGCAGCCCCGCCGCGCCGGCCAGCACCGCCGACATCAGTTCGTCGGTATGCAGGCTGCCCTTCATCAGCGCTTCGACCTGGCCCTTGCCGGCCAGTTCGGCGCCGCGCGCGGCGGCGGCATGGCTATGTTCGACGTCTTCGATCTCGATGCCGCTCAAGTCCAGCCCGGCGGCCAGCGCCACCGCTTCCAGCCTGGCCCTGGGCGCCACCAGCAGCGGCACGATCAGGCCGGCATTGCGCGCATCGAGCGCGGCCGACAAGCTTAATTCATCGCATGGATGGATCACCGCCACGCGGATCGAGCCGAGCGGACGCGCATGGTCCAGCAAGCGCTGGGCGCCGGCGCCACCGGACACGTTCAGGCGCACTTCCGGCAAGGTGGTGCGCGGCCGTTCGATCGCCTCGCTCGGCGCGATCACGTCGGCCTCGCCTTCGATGACGGTCTTGCCCTCCTGGTTGACGCAGGCGCAGGCCAGCTTGACCAGCTTTTTCCCGGCGTCGCGCGCGGTGACGCTGACGCTGACGGTCAGGGTGTCGCCGACCCGCACCGGATGCAGGAAGCGCAGCGTCTGGCCGCGGTACACCGTGCCCGGTCCCGGCAAGCGGGTGCCGAGCAGCGATGAAATCAGCGCCGCGCCCCACATGCCATGCGCGATCACGCCATGGAAGCGGGTCGAGGCGGCGAACTCGGGGTCCAGATGCTGCGGATTGTCGTCGCCGGACATCACCGCGTACAGCTGGATGTCTTCGCTGCTCAGCGTGCGTTCGATGCTGACGCTGTCGCCGATGGCGATCTGTTCGAAGGTGCGGTTGCGGATGGTCGCCAAATCTGTATTTTTATCGGTCATAGGGTTCGTCATTCACATGTCAGGCGCGGGCCGCCAGCCGGACTGTATTATTTTTCCGGGAGCGGGCAGCCTGATCGAACAGTTGCAGCACCTGGTCGAGGCTGGCCTTTTCGTCGGCCGATGGCGGCAGCGGCATATTGACCATTTGCTGCAGCATCCGCGCCAGTTCATCAATTTGATCCGGCGTGCCGCGCGCCAGCAAGACCGGCAAGGCGGCCATTGCCGCATCCTGGTCGAGCAGCATCAAACGGGCCTGCTGGCGCACGACCTGGCGGAAGCCGGCGATGCCCAGCTTGTCGCCGGGCGCCGACTGGTGCAATTGCTGCGCCAGGTTGAAGCGCCGTTCATCGGCGACGCCGCGCAGGCGGTGGATGAAGCACAGCGCGCGGATGCCGGCTTCGGCCAGGCCGCCCTGGCCGACGCTGCCGCGCAACCGTTCGACTTCCGCCTTGACGAAGGCGCAATGCTCTGGCGCGATGGCCGGTTGCGGGCGCGGCGCCTGCCCGTTGCCGAGTCCGGCCAGCGCCTGCAGCCACGGCGCACCGTACACCGCATCGAACACCTGTTCGCACGCCATGTCGCGCCAGTCGCGCCAATTATCCAACGCCGCGATGACGCCCGCCGACCACGCGCGCTGCATTTGCAACAGCGGATTGTCGGCTGCCACCGGCTGGCGGTGCTGGCGGATTTTTTCGGCTTCGCGCGCCACCAGCGGCGCCAGCGGATGGCGGTCCGACCACGCTTCATACGATACCCGCAGCGGATGGGTGCCTTGCATCCAGCGCGCCGATAACGGCGTGACGGCGGCCCTTACCCACGGCTGCACGAACTGGCGGTACAGGCCCAGGTTGATTTCCGACACGCGCGCCACGGTGGCGAACTTGCGCTCGTTTTCCGGGTCCGGCCGGACGATCTCGCGCACGTCGCCGATGCCGCGGCGCTGGATCGACAGGACAAAATCGCCGCTGGCCAATTCCGGGTTCGGCGTGGCGGCGGTTTTATCCTCGATCAGCGCCTGGTAGATCCCGGCCGGCAGCAAGTCGATCAAATCGATATTGCTGGCGAATTTCTGGTGTTCCTTGCGGCCCACGCTGCCGGACACAAAAATGCCGAGGTGGCCGATGCTGTCGTGTACCGCATAGACGATGGTCTGGTCGTGCGTCAGCACGTCGGTGTCGTCGCGGTACAAGTCGGTGATCCAGCCCAGCGCCTGCGGCGGCGGGGTGATGTTGTCGCCGTTCGAGCAAAACACCACGATCGGCGAACGGATATTGCGCAAGTCCAGCCGCACCCCGTCGGCGGTGATCAGTTCGGCGGTGGCCAGGCGGTTGCCGACGAACAGGTTGTCGACGATGTATTGCATCTCGACCTGGTTCAGGAACACATGGCCGCCCCAGTATTTTTCAAACCCGAGATAACGTTCGGCCTCGCTATCGATGTTCGCGTACAGATTATATTTTTTGCCCCACAGCGTATTGGCCGGATTCAGGTTCTCGAAATTCTGCACCAGCGAGGCGCCGTCGAAGCGGCCGTTGCCCAGGTCGCCGGCCAGCGCCGTGCCCCAGCTGCCGCCCAGCAGGCCGCCGGAATAGCGCATCGGATTGCGGCCGTGCCAGCCGGCCCAGTACGACACCGGCGCGCCGGCCACGATGATCGGACCGAACAGTTCCGGGCGCAGCGCGACCGTCATCAGGATTTGCCAGCCGGCCTGGCAATTGCCGATCACGGCCGGCTTGCCTTCGCTGCGCGGATGCAGCGCGATGACTTTTTCGAGGAAGGCCGCTTCGGCGTGCATCACGTCTTCCACCGTTTGCCCGGGCGCCGGATCGGGCAGGAAGCCGATGAAATAACAGGGATGGCCGGCGCGCAGCGCCACGCCGATTTCGCTTTCCGCCTTGAAGCCGCCGATGCCGGGGCCGTGGCCGGCGCGCGGATCGACCACCACGAACGGCCGCCTGGTCTCGTCGGCCGGCTCGTCGTGCGGCGCCAGGATGCGCACCAGGCCGTAATTGACGGGGCGCGCCAATTCCAGGCCGGACATGACGATTTCGGCGGTGAAGTCCAGCACGTTCGGCACTTCCTCGGCCATGTGCTGGTGGTACTGGTTGCCGCGCCGGCGCATCACGTCGGCATACAGGATGCTGCGCTGCCAGGCGTCGATCGCATAGCTGCCGGCCGCCTGCGGCCAGGGGACGTTGGTCGTACCGGTATTGGTCGTAGATTCCTGCATCGTCATCAATCTCCACTGTGGTTCGTGTTGCGGTTTATCTGACTGGCTCATGATATGGCCTTTTCAACAAGCCCGGGGAAAGGTGGTTTTCTATCGTGCGGGCGCATCGCGTCAAGCCATCTGGCTGATGGTCTTGCGGAAGCGCGACAGCGACACCGTGAACAGCGCGGCGCCGATCGCCAGCAGCGCCAGGAACGGCTTCCAGACCACGTCGAAACCGGCGCCGCGATACAGGATCGCCTGGCTCAGTTCGACAAAGTGGGTGGTCGGCGCGACCAGCATGATGTTTTGCACCAGTTGCGGCATGCTTTCGCGCGGCGTGCTGCCGCCGGACAGCATTTGCAGCGGCAGCAGCACCAGGATCAGCAGCATGCCGAATTGCGGCATGCTGCGCGCCACCGTCGCCATGAAGATGCCCATCGACGTCGTCGCGAACAGGTGCAGCGCCGCGCCGCACAGGAACAAGGCCACCGACCCCTCGACCGGCACGTTGAGCACGCCGCGCACCACCAGGTTCAGCGACAGCCCGGCGGCGACCAGCACCACCAGTCCCATCGACCATACCTTGGCCAGCATGATTTCGCTCGGCGTCACCGGCATCACCAGCAAATGCTCGATGGTGCCGTGTTCGCGCTCGCGTATCAGCGCGGCGCCGGTCAGGATGATCGACAGCATCGTCACCTGGTTGATGATTTCCATCAGCGCGCCGAACCACGCCTGCTGCAAGGCCGGATTGAAGCGCGCGCGCAGCACCAGCTCCACCGGCGGCCTGGCGCCGCCACGGTAGCGCTGGGTGAACTCGGCCACTTCGCCGGCGACGATTTGCTGGATGTAGCCGCTGCCGCTGAAGGCCTGGCTCATGCGGGTCGCATCAACGTTCAGTTGCAGCACCGCGCGGCGGCCGGCCAGCACGTCGCTTTGCAGCTTGCCGGGAATGGTCAGCACGAAGGTATAGCGGCCGGCGTCCAGGCCGGCGTCGACCTCGGCTTGCGAAATCACGGCCGGGGTGGTGAATTGCGGCGGATAAAACGCCCCGGCGATGCGCGCCGACAGCGGCGACGCGTCTTCATCGACGATCGCGATCGACGCCTTGTGCAGGGTTTCCGGCTTGGCCGTGGCGGCCACGTAGATCGCCAGCGTGAAGGTGTACAGTATCAGTATCAGCATCATCGGGTCGCGGATCAGGCTCCACAATTCCTTGATGCCGAGGCGGTAAATATTGGCGAGGCCGCGCATGTCAGCTTTCCTGTTTCTTGAGTAAGACGATGGTCAGGCCCAGCACCACCGGTATCGCCAGCAGCAGCGCCCAGAATGCGCTGTGCAAGTCGGAAAAACCGAGCGCCTTGTTGAAGACGCCGCGGCTGATGTCGAGCATGTGGGCGGCCGGATACAGCATGCCGATCAAGCGCCCGCCGCCTTCCATCGACGACACCGGATTGAGCAGGCCGGCGAACTGGATCGCCGGGATCATGGTGCCGATCATGGTGACGAACAGCGCCGCGATCTGGCTTTTGGTGAAGGTCGACGCGAACAGGCCGATGCCGGTGGCGCTGATATTGAACAGCAGCGCAGCGCCCAGCAAGGTCAGGAAACTGCCTTTGACCGGCACGCCGAACACGGTCACCGCCAGCAAAGTCATCAGCAAGAAGTTCAGCATCGCCAGCAGCACGTACGGCGCCTGCTTGCCGAGCAAGAATTCGGTGCGCGTGACCGGCGTGACGTACAGGTTCAAAATCGAGCCGAGCTCCTTTTCGCGCACCACCGACAGCGCCGCCAGCATCGCCGGCAGCATCAGCAACAGCAGCGGAATCACCGCCGGCACCATCGCCGGCAGACTTTTCACGTCCGGGTTGTAGCGGAAGCGCGTCTCGACCGCGACCGGGCTGCTCAGCGCGATGCCGAGACGATGCAGCGCCTGGTCGGCCAGCCAGCCCTGGTGCATGCCCTGCACATAGCCCTGCACGGTTTCGGCGCGCATCGGCATCGCGCCATCGACCCAGGCGCCGATCTGCGCCGGCGCCCCGCGCTGCACATTGCGGGTAAAACCGGGCGGGATTTCAATCGCCAGCGCCAGTTCGCCGCTGCGCATGCGTTTATCCAGGTCGTCGTAGTCGCGCAGCGGCGGCTGCTCGATGAAATAACGCGAGCCGGACAGATTGAGCGTGTAATTGTGGCTCAGCGTGGTCTGGTCATGGTCGAGCACCGCATAACTCAGGTTTTCGACGTCCAGGCTGATGCCGAAGCCGATCACGAACATCAGGATCACCGAACCGCCCAGCGCCAGCGTGGCGCGCACCGGGTCGCGGCGCAATTCCAGCGTTTCGCGCCACAGGTAGCTGAGCATCCGGTTCAGGCTGAAGCCATGCCGTTTCTGGTGCACGGCGGGCGCGTCGGCCGCCGCCGGCGCCACGGCCGCCGCATCGGGATCGACCGATACCCCGCCGCCAGCCTGCTCCAGATAGGAAATGAAGGCTTCTTCCAGCGTCGCCGCGCCGCTGTTTTTCACCAGTGCGTCCGGCGCATCGCTGACCAGCACCCGCCCCGCGTGCATCAGGGAAATGCGGTCGCAGCGCTCGGCCTCGTTCATGAAGTGGGTCGAAATGAAGATGGTGACCTTGTCGCGCCGCGCCAGCTCGATCATCAGGCGCCAGAAGTTATCGCGCGCAATCGGATCGACGCCCGACGTCGGCTCGTCGAGGATCAGCAATTCCGGCCGGTGCACCATCGCCACCGCCAGCGACAGCCGCTGGCGTATGCCCAGCGGCAGGCTGTCGGGCAGCGCGTCGATCGCCTCGCGCAAGTCGAAACGGTCGGCCATTTCATCGACCCGCGCCGCAATTTCGGACTCGGGTACATGGAACAGCCGCGCATGCAGCACCAGGTTCTGGCGCACCGTCAACTCGCTGTACAGCGAAAACGCCTGCGACATGTAACCGACCCGGCGCCGGGTGGCGATATCGTCGGGATTCACTTCGCTGCCGAATAGCCAGGCCGTGCCTTCGCTGGCCGGCAGCAAGCCGGTCAGCATCTTCATGGTGGTCGACTTGCCGCAGCCATTGGACCCCAGGAAGCCGAAAATTTCGCCGCGGCCGATGCGGAAATTGACGTGATCGACCGCCGTGAAATCGCCGAAGCGCATCGTCAGATCCTTGGCTTCGATCGCGATGTCGTTCGCGCTTTGCGCATCCAGCGGCGTGATCACCACCGGCTGGTGGCCGCGCCGCTTGGCTTCCGGCAGCAGCGCGATGAAGGCCGCTTCCAGGTTGGCGCTGCCGGTATTGGCCAGCAATTCGGCCGGCGTGCCGGTGGCCAGCACCTTGCCGTCGTCCATCGCCACCAGCCAGTCGAAGCGCTGCGCCTCGTCCATGTAGGCGGTCGCGACGATCACGCTCATTTCGGTGCGGTCGGCGCGGATATGCGCGATCAAGTCCCAGAACTGGGCCCGCGCCAGCGGATCGACGCCGGTGGTCGGTTCGTCGAGGATCAGCAAGTCGGGATCATGGATCAGCGCGCAGCACAGCCCCAGCTTTTGCTTCATGCCGCCGGACAGCTTGCCGGCCGGCCGCGCCAGGAAGGAATACAGGCCGGTGCTGCGCGTCAGCTGGTCGATGCGGCGGCGCCGTTCGGCCGCGTCATGGCCGAACAGGCGCGCAAAGAATTGCAGGTTTTCTTCGACCGACAGCGTCGGATACAGGTTCTTGCCCAGTCCCTGCGGCATGTAGGCGATGCGCGGGCAGACCGCCGTGCGGTGTTCGCGATCGGCCATGTCGCCGCCCAGCGCTTCGACTGTGCCCTGCTGCACCGCGCGCGCGCCGGCCACCAGCGACATCAGGCTGGACTTGCCGACGCCGTCCGGTCCGATCAGGCCGACCATCCGGCCGGCCGGGATATCCAGGTCGATCGCATCGAGCGCCACGGTCTTGCCATAGCGCTGGCTGACGCCTGCCAGCCGCACCACCGCTGCGGTCTTTTCCAAGACCACGCTCACTGTGCGACCTTGCCGGTCAATTCAGCCGGCCACGCGGCTTGTGCATCGAGCTTGACCCAGGCCACGCCGGGCAAGCCGACCTTGACCAGCTTGACGTGTTTTTGCAGCAGCTCGCGGTTGATTTGCGCCTTGACGCGGAACATCAGCTTTTGCCGTTCGCTGGTGGTTTCCACCGTTTTCGGCGTGAATTGCGCGCTGCTGGCGACGAAGGAAATCGTCGCCGGGATCACGTAATCGGGCGCGGCGTCCAGCACCAGCCGCACTTCGGCGCCCAGCGCGACCTTGCCGGCCACGGTTTCGGGCAGGAAGAACGTCATGTAGACATCGTTCAAGTCGACCAGGTTCAGCACCTTGCCGCCGCCGCCCAATACTTCGCCCTGCTGCGCCACCACGTATTGCACGCGGCCGTCGCGCGGCGCACCCAGCTGGCTGTCGGCCAGGTCGGCGTCGATGCGCGCGGTGGTCGCCTCGGCCGCGTTCACCGCCGAACGGGTGCCGACCACTTGCGCGCTGGCCGCATCGATCGCCGCCTGCGCCGCCGTCACCTGGGCCCGCGCCGCGTTCAGCGCGGACGCGATACTGCGCACCCGGGCCCGGTCGTCGTCCAGCTCCTGGGCCGACGACGCGCCTTCGCGCGCCAGCGTTTCGGAACGGGCCAGGCGGCGCTGCGCCGCATCCAGCTCGCTTTCGCGCTGCGCCACCACGGCTTGCGCCGCGACCTTGTCGCTTTGACGCACCGCCACCTGGGCCTCCGCGCCGACCACCGTATCGCGCGCCTGCTGATGGCGGGCGCGCGCTTCGTCGCGCTGGGCTTCCAGCGATTGCACTTGCATTTTCGCCAGCGGCTGGCCGGCCTTGACGAAATCGCCCTCGCGCACCAGCAGCGCATCGACCCGGCCCGGCAACTTGGTGGCGACGTCGACTTCCGTGGCCTCAATGCGGCCATTGCCGCTGACGAAACCGGGACCGGGACCGGCTGGACGCAGCGCATGCCAGCCATAATAAGCCAGCGCCAGGACGGCCAGGACCAGTGCTGCGGGGAGGAATTTTTTCTTCAGTTGTGGAGTCATGGGGTCGCAATCAATAAGTATCAATAAGTGAGGGGAGCGGCTGCGTCCAGCGCGCCGCCGCCGAGCGCGGCGTACAGGCTGACCTGGCTGGACAACAGCGCGCGGCGGGTTTGCACCAGCGCCTGTTCCACGTTCAGCAAGTCGCGCTGCGCATCGAGCACTTCCAGGTAGGGCGCGGCGCCGTTGTCGTAGCGCAGCTTGGCCAGCCGCGCGCGTTCGGTCTGGGCGGCCAGCGTGGTTTTCTGGATGCGCACCTGCTCGGCCAGCCAGCGCCGCCCGGACAAGGCGTCCGACACTTCGCGGAACGCGTTTTGCACGCTTTTTTCATAATTCGCCACGGCCACGTCGCGCCGCGCCACGGCCAGGTCCAGCCCGGCGCGGTTGCGGCCGGCGTCGAAGATCGGCACGCTCAGGCGCGGTATCACGCTCCACGCGCCGCTGCCGGCATCGAACAGGCCATGCAGTTCGGCGCTGGCGCTGCCGTAGGAACCGGTCAGCGTGATGCGCGGGAAAAACGCCGCGCGCGCCGCGCCGATATTGGCCTGGGCGGCGCGCAGCTGGTGTTCGGCGGCGGCGATGTCGGGGCGCACCGCCAGCAAGTCAGACGGCAAGCCGGCGCGCACTTCGCGCAACACGCTGGCATCGTCGAAGCGGCGGGTTTCCGGAACCAGCGGCAGCGGCGCGCCGACCAGTTGCACCAGCGCGTGGGCCCGCGCGGCGCGCGCCTGCTCCAGTTGCGCGCCCAGCGACTGCGCCTGCGTCAGCAGCGTTTCGACTTGCGTCAAATCGAGTTTCGAGATCGAGCCGACTTCAAAGCGGCGCTTGAAGATGCGGTACGACTCGGCCCGGCTGTCGACGGTGCGGCGCGCCAGCGCGACCCGTTCGTCGAGTTCGCGCAGCGCCAGGTAGCCGTCGGCCACCTGCGCCACCAGCGCCACGCCGACGGCGCGGCGCGCCTCGTCGCTGGCCAGCAGGTTTTCCAGCGCGCTGTCTTTCAGGCTGCGCACGCGGCCCCAGAAATCCAGCTCCCACGCGCTGACGCTCAAGCCGGCCTGGTATTGGGACGCGACCAGCGGCTGGCCCGTCACATTCAAGTCGCCCGGCACGCGCGAGCGGTTGCCCTCGGCGCCCAGGCCCACCGTCGGAAACTGTTCGGCGCGCTGGATGCCGTAGGCGGCGCGCGCTTCCTGTATCCGCAAGGCGGCGATGCGCAAGTCGCGGTTATGCCGCAGCGCCTGGACGATCAATTCCTGCAAGAGGGGATCGGCAAAATAATCGCGCCAGCCGATCGCCGACGCAGGCCGCGCGCCGGCGGCCGGATCGGTTTCCGGATACGCCGCCGCCACCGGCAAGGCCGGCGCCTGGTACGGCGGCGCCATCGAGGTGCAGGCGCCCAGCAGCGACATCAGCGCCAACGGTAAAAAAGTCTTGACCATCTTCATCGTGCGTCCTGCCTAGTTAAGAATGTTGTAGCCGGCGTCGACATACAAGGTGCCGCCGGTGATGGAACGGGCGCCGTCGCCGGCCAGGAAGGCGCACAGCGCGCCGACGTCGTCGATATCGACCAGCCGGCGCAGCGGCGAACGCTGCGCCGCGTCGGCCAGCAGCCGGTCGAAATGGGCGATGCCCGACGCGGCGCGGGTATCGAGCGGCCCCGGCGAAATCGCGTTGACGCGGATGCCGGCCGGTCCCAGCTCGGCCGCCAGGTAACGCACCGACGCTTCCAGCGCCGCCTTGACCGGTCCCATCAGGCCGTAATCGTTGATCACCTCTTCGGCGCCCAGGTAACTCATCGTGATCAGGCTGCCGCCGTCCCGCATCAGCGGCTCGGCCAGCTTCGCCAGCCGCATCAGCGAGTGGCAGGAAATATCCATCGCCTGCGCAAAACCGTCCGCGGAACTATCCACCACGCGGCCATGCAAATCCTGCATCGGCGCGTAGGCGATCGAATGGACCAGGAAATCGAGCCGGCCCCATTGTTCTGCGATCGCGTCGAACAGCGCCGCGGCCTGTTCCGGGCGGCTGACGTCGAGCGGCAGCGCGAGCGCCGCCTCCACCTGCCGCGCCAGCGGTTCCACATGCGGCCGCGCCTTGTCGTTGAGCCACGTCAGCGCCAGTTCGGCGCCGGCGCCGGACAAGGCGCGCGCACAACCCCAGGCAATGCTCTGCTCGTTGGCGATGCCGATCACCACGCCTTTTTTTCCCCGCAAACCGGTATTGATCATCTTGTTACTCCATAAAGTAGACGCCGCCGTAGCCGGGGCTTGATACAGCCCGGCCATAGATCAGTCCGGCGCTGGCGCGCCTTGAGACGATGCAACTATACGAGTGTGTGCATCAGAGCAACATTGATATATATCAAATTTTGCAACATGAAGCGGATTCCGGAATCCATCCATCTCGTCCACCGCGCCGCGATCCAGCACGTAAAGCCGCATGCCCGGCGCTTGTCGCCATCGTCTCGAAAAACCATGCCTGCTTGGCTGCGTGTTACGCCAGTCAGGCGACAAAGTTGCTGTTTTAACATATCAGCAGCCGTGAATCCTCACTAAAATTCACTTTTAATAAAAATGATTATCATTTAAAATTGATTGCATTTGAGATTGATTCTCATTCAATAATACCGAGGGAAGAACTGACATGCGTATCAAATTGATGGTGCTGGGCCTGGCAAGTGTGATAGCAAGTTGGCAAGTGCATGCGGATGAGATGGCAGTTGCCCCCGATGCGGCGGCCGAACCGGCGGCCGCCGCCGAGCGGGTGGTGATCAGCGGCGACAAGCTGAAACGCACGGAAATCGACAGCAGCGCCAGCGTCGGTGCGCGCAACCGCCGCCAGATTGCCGAGTCGGGCAACACCACGCTGGAAAACGTGGCCGCGCAGATGGCCAACGTCGGCACGGCGAGCGGCTTGTCGATACGCGGCATTAATTCCTACGGCCCGGCCGGCGGCGGCGGCGGCCGCACCATCACGCTGGTGGTCGATGGCGTGACCCAGGATGGCTATGGCCAGGACATCAGCGGCCTGAGCGTGTGGGACGCCGACCGCGTGGAAGTGCTGCGCGGCCCGCAGTCGACCAACCAGGGCCGCAACTCGCTGGCCGGCGCGGTGGTGCTGAAAACGCGCGACCCGTCCGATACGCCGGACTTCAGCTATCGCGTCAGCGCCGGCAACCAGAATGCCCGGCGCATCGCGGTGGCTGGCGGCGGCGCCATCGTCGACCAGGTGCTGGCCGGCCGCATCAGCCTTGAACAGCGCAAGCGCGACGGCGACGTCTATGATCCAAGCCGCGCCGACCAGCGCTACAACCACGACGACGGCCACACGCTGCGCGCCAAATTGCGCGTCACGCCGATCGGCGACCGTTACCAGGCGCTGGTGACGCTGGTCGACGACAAGCAGCAACTGGGCAGCCCGGGAGTGGAGCCGGTGACCCGCCCGGCCGAGGCGCGCCAGAACCTGTCCAACGAACCGCGCAATTCCACCAACCACACCCGCTCGGCCGCGCTGGAACAAACCTTCAAGCTGGGCGGCGCCGACATCACGCTGCTGACCACCTATTCGCACAATCGCTATACCCGGGTACAGGATTACGACGGCACCGAACTGAACCAGGGCTACCGCACCGGCGAAAATATCGATCGCCAGTTTTCGCAGGAAGCGCGCGCCAACTTCGAGACCACGCTGTTCGGCAACCAGTTGAAGGGCGTCGCGGGGGTGTATTACCTGAACGCGCACTATAGCGGAGACGACGTGTTCACCGTGCCGGTATCGTATGTGCTGGGCCTGATCGGGCAATGCCGGGTGCAGTCGGCATGCGATGCGGCGTATGGCGCCGAGTTCATCAAGCGCGGCAACCTGGAAGCCGACACCACCAGGACCCGCGCGGCATTCACCGAACTCGATTACGCGATCGGCAGGCTGACCCTGACCGCCGGCATGCGCTTCGACGGCGAACGCCAGACCCGCGTGCTGACCGGCTCTACCAGCGGCACCTCGCCGCTGGCCACCAGGATCGTCGGCCAGTTGATCAACGGCGGCGTGTTCGCCGCCGATGGCGCGCAAAACCTGAAGACCGACAATGACGTCTGGCTGCCGAAGCTGGGCCTGCGCTACGCGCTGGCGCCCGAATGGGTGGCCGGCCTGACGGCGCAGCGCGGCTACCGCACCGGCGGCGTCGATTACAGCTATCAGCGCGGCTCGCATGCCTACGCGCCGGAATTCACCAAGAACTATGAAGCGTCGCTGAAGGGCATGCTCGATGGCGGCATGGTGCTGACGCTGAACGCCTATCGCGTGGACTGGTCGGACCAGCAGGTCGATGTCGGCCGCAACACGCTGGACACCTACATCGTCAATGCCGGCAGTTCGCGCCTGCAGGGACTGGAAGCCGAGCTGCGCGGCAAGGTGACGCCGCACCTGGAACTGTTCGGCGCGCTGGGCGTATCGGCATCGCGCTTCCTCGATTTCAAGACGCCGCAGGGCGATTACACCGGCAAGGAATTTTCCCGCTCGCCGCGCCAGACGCAATCTGTGGGCGTTAACTGGACCCCCGGCCACTGGACGCTGAATGCGACGCTGGAGCACGCCGGCGGCACTTATACCCGTCCGGAAAACATCGACCGCAACGATGGCCACACCATCCTAGGCGGCAAGGCGGCGTACACGCTGTCGAACGGCATGTCGCTGTTCGCCTTCGGCAGCAACCTGACCAACCGCACTTACATCACGGCCAACCGCCTGGAATCGGTCACCGGCCGCTACCTGGTCAACCTGGGCAATGCGCGGCAGGTCGGCTTCGGCCTGCAAGGCAGCATCTGACCAAAAAACTGACGAGAAAGCAGATCATGAACTGGATATGCATGGCCATGGCCGGCCTGGCCGCGCTGAGTTTTTACCTGGCGTCGCCGCATCAAACCTTGTGGCCCGCCGCGCCGGCCGGGAGCAGATGGCTGCGCTGGCTGTCGCTGCCGCTGGCCGGCGGCGCGGTGGCGGCGGCCGCGCAAGCCTATGGCGCCTGGTGCGGCGTGTGGATCGCCTGCTCCGGCCTGATGACGGGACTGGTGCTGCTGCCCTATCTGGACGCCTGGCTGCGTGGACGAAAACAGGCTGCAGCGGGAGGACGCCATGTGGGGTAAGGCGACGGCGGCGGCCTTGCTGGGACTGCCATTATCGGTACTGGTGGTGGGTACGCTCGCCTTGCTCAGCAGCGACCAGCGGCGTACCACGCTGCCTTTGCTACTGCTGTTTTTCCTGGCGTGGGTGGCGGCCATGATGGGCGCGTTCCTGTTCAAGACCGGCTTGCGCGCATGGCTGTGGATGGGCGGCGCGACGCTGCTCGGCTACAGCGCGCTGCATTTCTTGAAGGCCGGTGGCCTGCTCAGGATTGCAGCATGAAGTCGGCAACTTTACGGACCTATATCGCGCTGCATACCTGGGTCGGACTGGCGGCGGGCTTCTGCCTGTTCATCGCGTTTTATGCCGGCTCGGTGACGCTGTTCCATGAAGAATTGCATGCGTGGGAAAGCGCGTCGTCGACAGCACAGCCGATGGAGCCGCTGTCGCGGACGCAGCCGCTGATCGATGCGGTGCTGAAGGCGTATCCGCAAGCGCGGCAATCCTTTTATCTGCGCCTGCCGTCGGAATACCAGCCAACGCTGTCGTTGATCTGGACCGAGAGCGTCAAGCAAGGCAAGCCGATCGTACACCACTTCCGCCTGAACCCGGCCGGCCAGCTGGAAGACGCCGAGCCGTATTCGAAGCTGGTGGACTTCATCTTCCGCCTGCATTATTCGGCCGGCTTTCCTCCGTCCTGGGGCATCTATGTGCTGGGCGCGATCTGCATCCTGTATGGCATGGCGCTGGCCAGCGGCGTGGTGATTTATGCGCCGTCCTTTTTCAAGGACTTGCTTGCGCTACGGATCGGCAAGAACCTCAAGCGCATGTGGCAGGATGCCCATAATGCGATCGGCATCCTGTCGCTGCCGTTCCACCTGATGTATGCGTGGAGCAGCGTGATCCTGGCCCTGGGCGTGATCTTGCTGGCGCCTTTCCAGTACCTGGTCTTCGACGGCAAGCTGCTCGATCTGGTTGGCCCGGATATTTCAGCGGTGGCGCCGTCCAGGGCGTCCGGCGTCGCCGCGCCATTGCTGCCGGCGCCGGCCCTGCTGGCGGCGCTGCAGCGCGCCGCGCCGGGCATGCAGGTCGAGGGCATCAGTTATCGTCATGCCGGCGACAGCAACGCGGAAATACAGGCCTACGGCGCCATCAGCCGGCAGACCGTGACCAGCAAGGCGCTGGTGGTGCTGAACGCCAGCGACGGCAGGGTGCTGCGCGCCATGACGCCCGACAATTTCAGTCCGGGCACACGCTTCATGCGCGGTTTGCAAACGCTGCACTTCGCCGAATACGGCGGCGCCGCGCTGCAATGGACCTACTTCATGCTCGGCATGGCCGGCGCCTTCCTGTTCTACAGCGGCAACCTGTTATGGATAGAGGCGCGCCGCAAGCGCAACCGGCAAGTACAGCCGCGCAGCGGACGGCTGATGGCGCAGGCCACGCTGGGCGTCTGCCTCGGCTGCGTGGCAGGCGTATCGGCGGTGTTCCTGCTGAATAAACTGGCGCCGGGCGAACTGCCGTTGTGGGAGCAGCGCGGCTACCATGCGGTCTTCCTTGCCAGCGTGGCATGGGCGTTCGCCCGTCCGCCGGCGCGCGCCGCGCACGAGCTGCTGACCTTGTGCGCCGTGCTGACGGCGGCGATCCCGCTGGCGCAGTGGCAGCGCAGCGGCATCAATCCCCTGCTGTCGCTGATGCGCGGCGACGGCGTCATCGCCGGCGTGGCGCTGGTGTCGCTGCTGTTTGCCGCGCTGTACTGGAAGATGGCGCGCAGCGTGCTGCAGCGCGGCCGCCATGGCGACCCGCATAGCGTCTGGTCGCTGCAAACGATAGCCATAACGGAAGGAGACAAGACTCCCTAATACCGGCACTAAGAGCCTATCCCAGTAGATGAATACGCCCTCTTCTGGCGCTCCTCAGTAGCGGGGACTGCGTTGATCGTCGTCGCGTGGCCCGCCACGCGTCCTCCTCACGCCTGGTCCGCGCTCCCGATGCGCGGCCAGAACAAGACGCTCACTACTGGGATAGGCTCTAAGCGCCACCCCTTTCAAGGTCTTGGGAGCGTAACTCTATCGCTTTTTAATACGCGGGCGGTTGCAACGTGGCGACGCGCTTCGGCGCCTGATACATAACCGGTCTTTTTAGGCGTCTTGGGTCCCCGGGTATGCTTGCGCAAGCGGGCCGGTTGCACGTGTTCGGCGATGCGCAGCAACAATGCTGCCAGCTCGGCCGAATCGAGCCTGTCGCACGGCTCCCAGGACGCTCGCTCAATGGCGATCATCATGCCTTCATACGCCCCTTTGACCTCCAGTGCCAGATAGAAGGTCGACAGGATGATGTCTGTTTCGTGCAAACGATGACAGATAGAGACTGCTCCTTCGATCAACGCCAGAACGTTATAGGCAAGCACGGCCACCCCAAAGGCCAACAGCGCGGCGCGCGGATGGCCCAGCGTGGCGATCTCGCTGCGCAACGCCGCTTCGAGGCGCTGAAACATGTTTTCAATGCGCCAGCGGCGACGGTATAGCTGTGCAATCGAGTTGGCGTCAAAGTGTTCCGATGGCAGATTGCTGAGCAACCGTATGCTCTTCTCGCCGTCCGTCGTGGCTTGATCCAGTTCCAGCACGATACGGCGCAGGGGCAGCGACTGACCATCGCCATCGTCGATACAGACTTGCTGTTCAAAGAGATTGCCGGTATCGCAGCACCCCATCGCTTGCAGTGCCGAAGACACGACGGGATACGGGGTGCGGGCGTGTTCGCGCACGATAAACATGCTGCCGCGCGCATGCCAGCCTGTCAGGATGGCGCGCGTACTGAAATTGCGGTCGGCGATCCATAGTTCTCCGGGACCGGCCTGCGCCAGGATCGGTCCCATGCAGGCACGCTCCTGGGCATGGGCATCCTCGCAAGGCAGCAGATCGACCACCAGGTTGCTGTCCGGGTCATAGACGACCAGCGAATGGCCCGGCAAGGCGGCCCCGCGAAATGCACGCAGTGGTTTGAGCCGTTTCTCGCTGGCCGGCAGATGATTGCCGTCGACAATGCGCAGGCGGTAGCCCGGCACGCTGGGCGCTGGCGCCGGTCCCAGGTGTTGCAGGATAGCTCCCAGCCTTGCATGGCTGCCTTGTACCAGGGCTCGCACCACGGCCGGATCGGTATGGTTGATCTTGTCGTACAGGGCGGTAATAGAAACTGGCAAGGCCAGGTAGCGCTTGGCAGCCGCGTGCACCGAGGGACGCAGCCCCACCGCGACCACCGACATGATTTCCACCACACTCGAAAACAGCAACTCGCGCTGATATTGGGCCTGGCGGTGCAGATCGAATACCTGATCAACCCAGGCCGGATCGAGTGCGCGCTGCAATGCCAGTCTGGCCATGACGGTAAGGGGCGCGCGCTCGGCGAATCGTTCGACAATGTTATCCATCAGCATGACATCACTCCTCTACACATGAACAATGTGTTGGATTCGTGAAATGACAATTAGTGCCCGATGGACTCCTTGAAAGGGGTGGCTCTTAGCTCCTGCATGAAGCGCTTTTTCGTGCTGTGCATGATGAGCGTAAGGAACTATTCGGACTCCGGCCATACCTATATAGAAGAACGGCACCATCTCGCTGTCCTTCATTACAAAACAGCCCACAACCGAATACCTTTAATGCAAGAGAATAAATCATGCACCCTACTCTTAATCCCGGATCACTGAATTCCTACAACCCATATAACCAAAACAACAGCCATCCCATTAATAACAGGGGTATTCCACCATCGTCCAGCCATGGAAATTCTTCCTCGGTCGGATCGGCGCCCCAGCAAAATCCACTTGACTCACATGTAGTATTAGGCAAGCTGTTGCCGTCTCAAACCGGAAGTACGCCGGGTGGAAAATATCGTGGTACGGATAAGATCGAGCGCTATGTGAAGTTCTACGAAGATGAAGCTCAATCTCACGGCGAGGTCGTCGCTAATAAAATTTATCGGCGCCTCATGGGTGCTGACGCAGCACCAGAATCGGCGGTATTCCAGCATAAAGGAAAGGCCCGTTTTGCATCCAAATTCGTCAGCAACCCAAACATAGCCGGCTCATTGAATGATGTATTAAAAGGAAGTAATCCGGAAGTAAAAAAAGCGGTATCACAAAATATTCTTTCCGGATTTGCAGCCGATGTATTACTCAAAAACTGGGACGTTGTTGGTCTTGAATTTGACAACATTTTGGTAACAAAAGATAAGAAAGCCATTCGCATCGATAATGGCAGCGCATTCTTGTCGCGCGCGATGGGAGAAAGAAAATCCCCGGCAAGTTTGTCTGAACTCGATGAAATACAAGGATTATTCAAACCGAGCGTTAATGCGTCTTACGCAAAAATCGCGGCCCATGCGGGATGCGCGTCAATTCAAGACATTCCTAACTTTCCGCAGCAAGTTAAAAGCATCGTGGACTTGCGTAACAGCGGCGGTACGGATAGTTGGCGACCACTTGTGACGGCTTGGACTCCGGGCATGGCGCGCCGCGACCAAGATGCAATCATCAACATGCTTGATGTCCGTACTGAGAAACTCAAACAATTAGTGGCATCGCCTTCCACTCAGTCAACTGGAATATCCGCGAAAGACATGAAAAAAGCAAGCGGCGACCTGGACGATGGCATAAAGTTAAAAACTGTAATTGACGAATATTTGGGTCCCAAACCAAAAAAAGAAGACATGCAGAAAATAATGCAAGTCTATAACGGCATGGTACAGAAAATAATACAGCATCCTGAAGTTGCAAACAGTGATGTTTTCAAATTAATATGGAACAATCCAAATCTGTTGAAAGAAGGTGATTTCGAAGAAATAAATCCGCATGACACAAATCCGCATGACATCAATAGCTTATTCAAGGTCACCGATAACCTGAAAGAATCCAGCGATGGAGAATTTGACAACTGCAACAAAGGAGAAATGGTCAGCACCCTGCTTTATACCACAGGATTAAGCAACAAAATCAATACGGCACTTTCTAAAAATGATGTTCCAACATTGAACAAATTAAGTCCGATCCTGAACGGCGTTTCATCCATGATTGGCAAGGGACCAGGTTATTCCGGGAAGACATACAGGGTCAAGGAACATGATGGCGCTGTATTGCAGGGATTTTATAATGCATACAAAAATAATACTGCAATCAATGTCCCGTGCTTCCTGAGCACGACCAAAGATAAAGGATTGGCAAGGCGCTGGGAGAAAAACAAACCCAATGAAAGCGATTTCACAGGAAACACCTGCTTCCACATTACAGTGCCCGCGCAAGTGCATGCGAATGGAAACAAGGCACGTGACATTACAAAGTTAGGCGAGGAGGAGGAGGAACAAGAAGTGTTATTCAATCATCATACCAATTTTGTGGTGACAGATTTCAAAAATATTGGCGATAATAAAATCGGCAACAAATACTTGATTTCCTTGACAGCGGTTTAATTGACGGTAAGCTTGGAAAGCCCGGTTTGGCGGGTTTTCCGCACAAAGTCCGGCATGGCTTGATATCGCCATGCCGGATCGCTATCTTTTACCGGGAAGAATTACCGGCTTAAAGGCCGCGAATACAAGTCAATGATGGTGCTGATCGCGTCCTGGCACACCGAGCAGAATTGGCCGCTGCGGTCGAACATGATGCATTGCATCTCGGGCCGGTAATACCCGCTGGCTTCGTAGTTGGCGCCTTCGAACGCGCCCACCTGATGCTGGTGCGGCGCGCGCGAAAACAGTTCCGCAGTCTGTTTCAAGTCGCGCTGGAACAAGGCGCTCATTTCCGATTCGGGACGGTTTTCCTGGCGCAGCGCGGCGCGCTCTTTCTGGTATGCGCGCGAAGCTTCTTCATACTCCGCCTTCGGCCATGCGGTCGGCAGCGGCGTGCCGGCCTTGACGTGGTCCGTCCATTTCAAATTCGCCGGATCGTGCAGCGCGGTGACGTTCGGCTCCCACGGTTCCGGACGCGCGCCGCTCGACTGATACGCCACCGGCGAGGTGTAGTACTCGTCGGCCAGGCCGGCGAAATGGTGGCCGAATTCATGCACGAACAGGTAGTTGGCCCAGTCGTTATTCGCCGCCGCCGTGCTGAACTGGCCGAAGATGCCGCCGCCGCCGTAGGTGTCGTTATTGACCAGGATTTCGATGAATTCATACGGCGCGTATTGCGCCAGTTCGCGCAGCGCGCGATTGTCGGTGGTCAGCACATAGCGTTCGCTGCCGAAGATGTCGTAGCGCGCACCCAGCCGCGAGGCGTGGTGCAGACCGGTCGATGGCCGCGACACGCCCGATTCCTGGGTCGGCGCCGCCATTGCCCACACATTGAAATCGCCGGCCCGTTCGCGGAATGGCGATACGGTAAACAAATGGTCGGCCATGCGGCGCGCGGTGGCCTCGAATTTCGGCATGTCGGCCTTGGTGTAGCCGTCGCCGAGTATCAGCAAGTCGACCTTGTCCGGCGACGGGCCGTTGACGCGGATCGGGATCAACTTAGCCGGCGCCGGGCCCTGCTTGCGGATCACGTCCGGGCCGTCGGTATCGACCTCGGCGCTCCACGCGACCGAAAATTGATTGCGCTCGTCGCGCTTCAGGATGCGCACGCGCACCGGCCGGTCCGGTTTCGGAAACCGCACCGATTCCTCGAAGCCGCGGCTGGTCTTGTTCGCTTCCTCGGTGCTGCGCCATTCGCCGAAGACGGTATTGAACCCGCGCGAATACAGCAGCGCGCCGGTCCTGGCGTCGACCACCTCGACCCGGTTGTTGCCGCGGTTGGTGTGGTCCAGCGTGCGCGACATATCGCCCGGCCACGGCAGCGGTTCGATCACCACCCGCTCCATCGCATACTGGTCGGACAGCGCGTTGCCGCTGTGCTGGTAGTCGACGCGCACCGTCGCCGGCGGCGGTGCAGGCGGCGGCGCAGTCGCCTGTGCCGCATGGGCCAGGCCGCAGGCGGCCAGCAACACGCCGCTAAAAAATCGGAAAGTGGTCGGGCGCATAAATAGTCCTTGCATGATGGGCGGATCGCCGATCGGACATTGTAGCGACCCGGCGCCACTTTTGGAACGCCGGGATTTTGCTATTTGTAGCGGTACAAGGGCTGGCGCAGCTGGATCGGGCGGATGTCGAGCCGCAGCTTGAGCACCGAATACGCTTCCGCCTCGGTCGAGCTGTAACCGACGCTGTTGACGGTCTTGCTGAACCTGAACTCGAAGCCCAGGTCGGGATACGGGTCGCGCGGATTGCCGAAGGCGATGCCGATCGCTTCTTGCTGGGCATTGTCGATCAGGTTGCCCATCAGGTCGAGCACCGCATTATTGCCGAGGATATCGTTGGTGAACACCGGTTCGCGCATGTCCGGCTGGTTCGGGTCGAGCTTGTTGTCGGCCTTGTCCGGCGACGGCGTGAAGATGCGCGTGATCAGGTTGAATTTGTCGCCCCGGTCCAGGTAGCTGATCGCCGCGTTGCTGATATTGAAGTTCTTGATGCCGCGGTCGGTCAGCGCGTCGGACAGGTCGATCAGCAAGGCGCCGCTGTAGCCGATCACTTCGACGTCGCGCCCGGCGTCGACGATCATGGCGCTGTTTTCATCGATGCCGAGGCCGATGTGATAACCCTTTTTCAGCATCACCGGGATCATCCGCGCAAAGCGGCCGCGTACCAGCAAGTGCTGGTCGACGAACACGTCGCTGCCGATGAAACCCAGGCCCGGTGCGATTTCCCTGCCTTCGGTGATGCCCATCTTGAGCATGTCCAGCACCGGCTTGGCGTCGTAGAACATCGTGGTGCTCATGATCGCCGCGCCGGCGCTGGAACCGGCGATCACGCCGCCGCCCCGGTACACCGACCAGATCGCGTCGAGCGCGGCGGTGCGGCTGCCGTCCGTACGCACCAGCGCCTGGGTGATGCGGCCCTGGTCGCCGCCGGCGAAATAAATCCCGCTGGCGGAACGGATTTGCGCCACCACGGCCGGGTCTTCGGCCGCCTTGCGGTAATCGCTGCCGGCCAGCTTGACGCCGAGCGGCACGAAGAACGCGTCGGCGCCGTACTGGTTCAATTTGCCGACGATGCTGGCGCCGGATTTTTCGGGGTTGATCGAGGCCGACGCCAGCACCGCGATGCGCGCCCCCTTGCCGCCCGACAGCTTGACGATGCGCTGCCACACTTCGGCGTTATCGGCGCGCAGGCCGCCGCCGATGATCACCAGCGTGCCGCGCGGCGCCGCGCCGAACGACGGCACCGCCGGCGCCGGCGCGGCCGCCGCTTGCAGGCACACTCCCAGCAGCGCAAACAGCCACGCCGCAGCAACTCGTTGTAGCGATATTCCAGATGCTTTCATGATGCCTTTCCGACCAGGACGGCGCATGGTCGGGGCGCCGTCCTCATCAAAACGATTGCTCAAAAAAACTGCTCGAAAATTGCCTGCTTGCTTGATGCGGTGCTGCGGTACTGCGGTGCTGCGGTTCTTACTTAAAGACGTAATTGGCCGACGCATAGAAGCGCCGGCCGCGCGGATCGGTGTAGCTCGGATCGTAGCCTGAAATGAAATAATAAGCTTGATTCGAGTAGGGCGGGCTGGTATTGAACAAGTTCTGGATGCCTGCCCGCAGCTTGAAGTGCTGGTTCACCGCATAGGCGCCGGACATGTCCCAGATCGAATACGCCTTGACCTGGTTGGCCGCCACCACGCTGCCGTCGTCGAGATTGATGGCCGAGTTCTGGTCCTGGTAGCCGCTCGAGAAGGTATTCGACAGGCTGGCCGAATAGGCGCCGCGGTCCCAGTCCAGCGTGATGGTGTGGCGCCAGCGCTGCACCACGCTGTCGGTGACGAATTGATTCAGGTTGCTGATATAGGCGTCGCCGGCGCTGGTCTGGATTTTCGAGTCCAGCACATAGGTGCCGTTGACATGCGCGCCGAAACGTCCCCACCCGGTGGTCGGGCTGTGCAGGTCGAGCGTCAGGTCGAGGCCGGACGCCAGTTGCGCGCCGCGATTTTCCTTGCGCAGTTCGATGTAGTCGATCTCGTTGTCGCGATTGCGGTGCACCAGGCTGCCGTACTTGTCGAGATTGGCCAGGATTATGTCGTCGCCGATTTCGCTGATCAAGTCGGTGCGCCTGATGTTCCAGTAATCCAGGCTGGTGCTCCAGTACGGGCTGCCCTCGAGCACCGCGCCCAGCGAGAATTGGCGGCTGCGCTCCGGTTTCAAATTGGCGTTGCTGTAACGCCGGGTATCCCAGTTGTTGGCGCAATCGGCGTAATTATTATTGACCGTCGCGCAATACACCGGATCGGGCAGGGTCGCGCTCTGGCCGTACACGGTCGGCCGGTGCAAGTCCGACATCGATGGCGCGCGGAAACCCTTGCCGGCCGATGCGCGCAGCAGCACGTCCCTGGCCGGCGTATAGGTAACGCCGATTTTCGGGCTCAGCGCGCCGCCGATGGCTTGATAACGGTCGTAGCGGCCGGACAATTGCGCTTGCCACTGCTTGCTGAACGGCAGCAGCAATTCACCATATACCGCCGCCACATTGCGGCTGTCGCTGGTGCCGGCGCCGCCTTCCGGCGCATCGTCGTTATTGATGTTATCGCTCATCAGCAGCGCCGACGGCGTGAAGGCGGTGCGCTCGCGGCGCAGCTCCCCGCCGAGCGCCAGCGCCAGGTCGCCGCCGCCCAGCGCCATCAAGCCGCGCGACACCTTGAAGTCGAGCGAGTCCATGCTGCCGCGCGCGTGGCGCACATCGTCGTTGACCTGGATACTGTCGAGCAGCGCGCGGCCTTGCGGACCGGACGGGCCGAAAGGATTGATCAAGCCATCGGCGATCCCTTGCAGCAGTTGGTCCTTCAATACGTAGCCGTGGGTATCCTTGTCCTTGATGGTGTTGACGCTGTGGTTCAAGCCGATGTCGTAATCCCAGCCGCCGGCGACGCCGCTCAGGCCGACCACGTAGCGCTGGCTTTCGCTGGTCAGTTCGCTGGTGCGGCGGCCCGCTTCGCCAAGGCGCATGCGCAGTTGCAGCTCGCTGTCGCCGGTGCTGTCGAGACCGCTGTTGGCCAGTTGCGGCACCTTGCTGTAATCGATGCTGGCGGTTACCCGCGCCGCCGAACCGACATAATTGGTACGCGAACTGCTCAGCGCCACTTCGGCATACAGCTGATGCTCGGGGCTCAATTGCAGCACGCCACGCGTCAGCAAATTCTGCTTGCTCGATTCCGGATACAGCTCGGTGTCGCCCATGTAATTGTAGGTGCAGCCATCGACGCCGCCGGTGCCGGCCGGCAGATAGAGATTCGCCGGTCCGCTGCAGCCCGGCACCGACAGGTTGATCTGGCGGTTGGTGATCGGCTTGCCGTTGATCTGGAAGCCGATGCTTTGCAAATAATCGCGCTGGTCGCTGCTGAGGCGGATATTCGCCGGGCTGGTATAACTCGACAGCAAATGGCCGAGGCGTTCCGGAATGTGCAGGTTCGGGATGAACTTGCGCTGCGACGTGCTGAGACTGCCGGTGCTTTGGGTGTCGAGTACCGCAAACACGTTATAGCCGTCGCGCGACAAATCGCCGGTGCCGGCGCTGATGGTCGCGGTGCGCTTGCCGGCCCCGCCCTCTTGCGTGCCGCTGCCATAGGCGTTCAATTCGACGCCCTGGAAGTCCTTGCGCGTAATGAAGTTGATCACGCCGCCGATGGCGTCGGTGCCGTACAGCGCCGACGCGCCGTCGAGCAGCACTTCGACGCGCTGCAATGCGGCGGCCGGGATATTGTTCAAGTCGACCCCGGCATCGTCGCCCGGCGACGCGAAGTTGGCCATGCGCCGGCCGTTCAGCAGCACCAGCGTCGACGAGGTGCCGATGCCGCGCAGGTTGGCGCTGTTGAAGCCGCGCTGGTCGCCGCCGACATTGATGCTGGCGCCGTCGGTCAGGCCGCCGACGTTGGCCGACACGCGCGCCATCAATTCGGCGGCGGTGGTGACGCCGGCTTTCTCGATATCGGCGCGGGTGATGACCTGCACCGGCAGCGCGGTTTCGGATTCGACCCGCTTGATCGCCGAACCGGTGATTTCGACGCGCGGCATGTTGACCGCGGCCGTGGCTGAATCGGACGACTGCGCGGCCGCCTCGTGTCCGAGCAGCGCGACGGCGGCGCCCAAGCCGAGCGCAACGCGTATCGAGCGGCTCAGCATGGATGGACGTGGCGCGAATGGACCTGACGCAACAGCGCGCCAGCATAATTGATGCATTGAGATACTCCCCAGGGTATGGTTTACTTTATTGTTTACTTGTTTTTATTACCTGCTCATACCTGCTATTTCTATTTTCTAGGCGCCGCTGTTTTTTGGGGGACTGCCTCGGACGGTGCGGACAACCGCACCCGCCGCCATGCAGTCAGGCTACGCATATCAAAACTAAAATTCAACAGCTTTTTTCAAAAAGATCCGGCATTGATTTACTTCGTGAAATAATGCCACATAACCAAGCGGAAATTAACGATAAACTCACCAGGATGCCCCCCGCCCATGCAAGCACACACTCATCCGGTCTCCGCGCCGCACGCCAGCGCGGCTTATCAACTCACCAGTCTTCATTTTGGCGTGCCGGGCAGCGGCAAGAAGGTGTACATCCAGGCCGCGCTGCACGCCGATGAAGTGCCGGGCATGCTGGTGGCGCAATTCCTGCGCCGCCGCTTGCTGGAGCTGGAAGCGGACGGCAAGATCGCCGGTGAAATCATCCTGGTGCCGGCCGCCAATCCGATCGGCCTGGCGCAGGCGATCCACGGCGCGCCGTTCGGCCGTTTCGACCTGAGCACCGGCATCAACTTCAACCGCGCCTACCGCCACGTCGCCAATGAATTAAAGACCACGCTGGCCGGTGAGCTCGGCGCCGATGCGCAACACAATGTCGCCGCCATCCGGCGCCATGCACGCCGCGCGATCGCCGACTGGGCACCGCAAACCGACGCCGAAGCGCTGAAAAAAATCCTGATGGGCCTGGCCATCGACGCCGACATCGTGCTCGACCTGCATTGCGATAACGAGGCGGTGCTGCATCTGTATGCCGGCACGCCGCTGGCCGACGCGGTCGCGCCATTGTCGGCGCTGCTGGGCGCGCACGCGGTGCTGCTGGAGCGGGAAGCCGGCGGGGAACCGTTCGACGAAGCGTGCAGCCGCTTGTGGTGGGATCTCGATGCGCATTTCGACGGCCGTTATCCGATTCCGGCCGCGTGCCTGTCGGTCACCGTCGAACTGCGCGGCGAAATGGAAGTCGGCTATCCACTGGCGCAACAGGATGCGCAAGGCCTGCTGCGCTTCCTGGCGCTCAACGGCGTGCTGAAGATCGACGCCGGCGCGCTGCCTGAGGCATTATGCGAGGCGACGCCGCTGGCCGGCGTGGAGCCGATCATCGCGCCGCACTCGGGCATACTGGTGTACACCCGGACGCTCGGCGAACGGCTGCGGGCCGGCGATGCGCTGGCCGACCTGATCGATCCGGTCGGCGGCGCCGTCACCGCGCTGCGCTGCAGCGTGGACGGGGTGTTCTTTGGCCGCAGCGCGCATCGCCACGTGTTGCGCGGCATGAACGTCGGCAAGGTCGCCGGCGCCACGGCCTTCCGCGCCGGCTCGCTGCTGAGCCAATAACAGGTCGCCGCGATGAAAAAAATCAAGCTGCCGCACACCTTCGTCCTGCTGTTCGCGATCCTGGCGATGATCGCGATGTCGACCTGGCTGGTGCCGGGCGGGAAGTACGACACCCACCTGGTCAATGGCAAGCAGCTGGTCGATCCGGCCACTTTCCACTATGTGGCCAGCCAGCCGCAAGGGTTTGTCGCGCTGATGATGGCGCCGATCAAGGGCTTCGTCGAGGCGGCGCTGATCATCGGCTTCATCCTGATCGTCGGCGGCGCCTTCGCGGTGCTGCAAAAAACCGAGGCGATCGATGCGATGATCAAATCGGTGGCCAAGGCGCACACCAGCTCGCGCTTCGTGCGGGTCGCCCTGATCCCGGTGTTCGTCACCATGTTTTCGCTGGGCGGCGCCACCTTTGGCATGAACGAGGAAGCGATCCCGTTCATCCTGATCTTCGTGCCGCTGGCGCTGGCGCTCGGCTACGATACGATTGTCGGCGTGTCGATCCCCTTCGTCGGTTCGCAAGTGGGCTTCGGCGCCGCCTTCCTGAACCCGTTCAACGTCGGCATCGCGCAGGGCATCGCCGGCGTGCCGGTGTTTTCCGGCATGGGCTACCGCTTCGTCGTATGGGTCATCGCCACCGCGCTGACCATCGCATTCCTGATGATGTATGCGGCCAAGGTCAAGCAACACCCTGAGAAAAGCCCGACCTACCGGCTTGACTGTGAAAAACGCCGCGAACAGACGCTGGACTTCAGCGACTTCCACGGCATGACCGGCCGTCACCGGCTGGTGCTGTGGATGTTCATGGCGACCCTGCTGACGATGGTATTCGGCGTCATCAAGTACCAGTGGTTCATCGAGGAAATCGCCACGCTGTTCCTCATCATGGGCATCGTGGTCGGCCTGGTCGGCCGGCTCGATTCGGACGCCATCGTCAACGCCTTCATGCAGGGCGCCAGGGACATGGTCGGCACCGCGCTGGTGATCGCGCTGGCGCGCGGCACCATGATACTGGCGCGCGACGCGCACATCATCGACACCATGCTGCACGCGCTGATGCCGCTGGTGGCGTCGTCCAGCCCGGTGTTCGCGGCGCAAAAGATGTTCGCGATCCAGTCGGTGATCAATTTCTTCATCCATTCCGGCAGCGGCCAGGCGGCGCTGACGATGCCGATCATGGCGCCGCTGGCGGACCTGGTCGGCGTGTCGCGCCAGACCGCGATCCTGGCGTTCCAGTTCGGCGAATTCAGCACGCCGATGATACCGACGTCGGGCATCACCGTCGGCGTGCTGGCGCTGGCGCGGGTACCGTGGATCACCTGGGCCAAGTGGATGATCCCGCTGCAACTGGCTTATCTGGTGATGTCGCTGATAATGCTGGTGCCGCCGGCGCTGACGAATTGGCAGTGAGGTTCAATCGATGTAAAGATGCGGGAAATAGCGCTCCATCAGCAGTTCGGGGCGCTGCGGCGGCGCAAAACCGAATTGCGCGTACAAGCCGTGCGCATCGAAAGTGGCCAGTGTGAAGCGGCGCAAGCCCTGCAATTGCGGGTGGCCGAACACGGCGGCCATCAGCAGCTTGCTGTAGCCGCGGCCGCGATATTCCGGCAGCACGAACACATCTACCAAGTTGGCGAAGGTGGCATAGTCGGTGACCACGCGGGCGAACGCGACCTGGCGTCCATCGAAGTAGCCGCCGAAACACAGCGAATGGTCGATCGCACGCGTGACGGTGGCGAGCGGGATGTTGATCGCCCAGGTCGATTGGGTACTCAAAAAATGGTGGATGGCGGGAACGTCGAGTTCCGCTGGATCGCTACTGATGGTGAAGTCGGGCATGGCGGGCAGTGTGACAGGCGTTAAATAAAACGCAATCATCGGTCACTCCGTGCGACGACTCAAGAACTTTTTAAAACTGCGGCCAGCTGCTGGCAACCTCTCCGGAAAGGCGCGGCATGCGGCGGCGTCAAAACCGCGGGGCGACTACAGCACGGCTTTTTCAGCGGCGCTCAAGCGTTTGCCGACCACCGTCACGGTATGCATGTTGGCGTCGATGCTGGCCACGGTCAGCGCGGCGGCCGGTGCAGCAGCAGGGGCGGCATGCAGCTTCAGCGCTGTCGCGTTGACCATGTTCGAGGCGCCGGCCAGGACGATGACTGCGACAAAAATGGCTTCCATGTTTTTAGCGATGTTCATGATGTTTTCCTTTGAGTGAATCGTGAATGAGTGGTGTTGCGATGGTTGAACTTTATCCAGACGCTCCCCGGCTCGCCATCGGATTGCGATGAAATGCCGGTTTTGCGGGACAGAATACAAAAAGCCGGGGCTGAAGCCGCAAAGCGCCCCGGCCGTCCGTACACCGGTAGCATTCTGAAAACATTTTCCCGCCTTGACGCGCCGGCAGACGGCTAAAAACCACGTTTCCCCTCCGGAAGCGGCAAAATCTGCTGCCCCTGTGCGCGCATTGTTTATAATCTTCCCAATCAAACTGGACCCATTCATATGACAGCACAACTCTCCAAAAAAAGCGAAGCATGGTCGGCGCGGTTTTCCGAGCCTGTTTCGGATCTCGTCAAGCGTTACACCGCCTCGGTCTTTTTCGACAAGCGCCTGGCGCTGTTCGACATCGAAGGCTCGTTGGCGCATGCCGAAATGCTGCACGCGCAAGGCATCCTGAGCGCATTCGACTACGCTGAAATCCAGCGCGGCATGGCCCAGATTTCCGGCGAAATCGGCGCCGGCACATTCGAATGGCTGCTCGACCTGGAAGACGTCCACCTGAATATCGAAAAACGCCTGACCGAGCTGGTCGGCGACGCCGGCAAGCGCCTGCACACCGGCCGCTCGCGCAACGATCAGGTCGCGACCGACATCCGCCTGTACGTGCGCGCCGCGATCGACGACATCACCGGCTTGCTGGCCACCTTCCGTTCGGCGCTGCTGGACCTGGCCGAACAGCACGCCGACACCATCATGCCCGGCTTCACCCACATGCAAGTGGCGCAGCCGATCACGTTCGGCCATCACATGCTGGCCTACGTCGAGATGTTCGGCCGCGACAGCGAACGCATGCTGGACTGCCGCAAGCGCGTCAACCGCCTGCCGCTGGGCGCCGCCGCGCTGGCCGGCACCACCTTCGCTATCGACCGCGAGCGCGTGGCCAGGACGCTGGGCTTCGACGACGTCTGCCACAACTCGCTGGACGCCGTGTCGGACCGCGATTTCGCGATCGAATTCTGCGCCGCCGCCGCCGTCGTCATGATGCACGTGTCGCGCATGGCGGAAGAACTGGTGATCTGGATGAGCCCGCGCATCGGCTTCATCGACATCGCCGACCGCTTCTGCACCGGCTCGTCGATCATGCCGCAAAAGAAAAACCCGGACGTGCCGGAACTGGCGCGCGGCAAGACCGGCCGCGTGTACGGCCACCTGACCGGCCTGCTGACTTTGATGAAAGGCCAGCCGCTGGCCTACAACAAGGATAACCAGGAAGACAAGGAACCGCTGTTCGACACCGTCGACACGGTGGTCGACACCTTGCGCATCTTCGCCGACATGGCCGGCGGCATCACCGTCAAGCCGGAAGCGATGCGCGCCGCCGCGCTGCAAGGCTACGCCACTGCGACCGATCTGGCCGACTACCTGGTCAAGAAAGGCTTGCCGTTCCGCGACGCCCACGAAGCCGTGGCGCACGCCGTGCGCGCCTGCGTCGACGCCGGCTGCGACCTGGCCGACCTGTCGCTGGAACAGTTGCGCGAATTTTCGGAACTGGTCGGCGACGACGTGTTCACCGTGCTGACGCTGGAAGGTTCGGTCGCCGCGCGCGACCACGTCGGCGGCACCGCGCCGCGCCAGGTGCGGACCGCGATCGCCCGCGTGCGCCAGCAGCTGGCCGGGTAAGCTGAACCAAAGCTGAACAGCAAGGGCCGGCGCAATGCCGGCCTTTTTTAATTCCCGATGATTTTCGACAGCACTGAAAACGCCGCGCCGGTCTGGCTATGCTCCAGCAGCAGCGTCAGTTCGGTGTAAGTGCAAATCATGTTGATCAGGTTGATCTTGTCCCAGGCCAGCCGCTTCAGGATCGCGTGATAGATCGCCGGCGTATAGCCGGTGCCGGGATTCAAATGCAGCGTCAGCGCCGTCAGCCGCTCGCGCCGCGCCAGCTGGCGTTCGCCGCTGAACACTTCTTCGACCACGCCGCCCAGCACCCGGCTGCAAATCACCATCACTTCATTGACACCGCGCGTGACGCTGATGAAGGCGCCGCGCTGCGGCTCGGCCAGCGCCAGCAACTGGCGGTGGCATTCATAGGTATGCTCGGAATAACGGTAGGTGAACACGATCAGTTCGGTGCGCGTGGTCAGTTCGCCGCTGCGCTGCGCCGGCACGATGTCGCCGCCCTGCGACGGCAGCCGCTCGGCCAGCCGGCGCAGCGCCATCACCACGGCGGCCTGGCCGACCGGCTTCCACAAGTCGCTCTCTATCTGCGGCTGCAACTGGCGCGCCAGTTCCGACAGATTGAGCAGGCCGCGGCCCAGGCCCTCCATCAGGAAAGCCGACTCCATGACGATTTGTTCAACTTTACTGGAAATCGAAAGCATAGTTCAATTTCGCTGGCCCAGCACGATACGGCGTGGTACGCCGGCGCCCTGGACAGGCACACCTTCACAAAAATCACAATAAGCAGCGCCAGCCGCCGTGCCTGCAGGCATGGCGGAAACGGCGTTGGTCATGCCGCCGCAGCGCGGAGGCAGTCTGGAAAAAAAAGCGTGCGCTATCGCAGCGACGCTATTGGCGGCGGCTTGAAGATGATGAAACGAAGCATGCAAACTGAGCGTGACGACAACATGTACTTCTCCCTTGGTTCGCGATGCGCTAATTTTGTGCGGTCATGCCGCTTGCGCTTTTTTTATCAATCCCAGCGGAAACTATCCCGGTATAGTCTGGTTAGTGTAGGACGCGACATTAAAAAAAAGCAACAGTGTTTTGATTGAAAATCAGACTATTCGTTGTTTTTTTCACAAATCAACAGATTTATTTTATTTCTTGTGATCACTATCAAAAACGTAGCAACTTATCCTGCAATGCTGACATATATTAGTAACGGTGTATTTTCCTCGAGAGCGCAAGCGCGGCAGGATGGGCGGTTCAGTCAATTTTGCGCATCGCGGGACTTCTTGGTTTATTTACAAGTCGGTAAGTGGCAGGACCGGCATCAAAGTTCCATATCCACGGAACATCTCAATGAACACCGGTACGACATGCGGCAACGAGTTTGACGGGCCTTTTCAAAGTGTGGTCAAAATGTCTAATTCTTAACACTCGGCAACATTTCGACCAATTTGCGAAGATTTTTGACTTTTGATAACGGAACGGAATAGTGTCGCGCTCTCGATGTTTCCTTTTTGAAACGTTCGCACAACTACCCTGTTGTCCGGCCGTGGGAAATACCGGGATGGCCATCGGATACCAGCGGCCAAGTCGCATCCACCACATTCCTCATCGATACCCACGGAGAAGAGATGAATTTACGTAAGACAATCATTGCCGCATCCATCATCGCGATACCCATGATGATCAATACATCGGCCAGCGCCGCCCCAGCCCTGATGGCGGCGCCGGTCAACCAGGCCTCGCCGCAAGAAGCCTCCAGCCTGGTGACCAAGCTGTCCTCGCAGCGCGGCGTGCTCGGCCTGGACGCCGACCACAGCTTTGCCGTATCCAGCCAGCACCCTGGCGTGGTCGGCACCAAGATCAGCCGCGCCCAGCACACCTTCAAGGGGCTGCGCATCTTCGGTTCCGAAACCGTGGTGGTGACCAATGACAGCGGCGACATCGTCAGCGAATCGGTGGCCGACCGGCGCGCCGGCCTGGGCAACGGCAACCGCAATTCGGTGACCAGCAGCAGCACCGTCAACCTGGACGTCGCACCGGTCCTGAGCGAGGTCGCGGCGATCGACGTGGTGGTCAAGGCCACCGCGCCGCGCGGCATTCACCGCTGGGCGCCGCAAGCCGAGCTGCTGATCTACCCGGTGATGAAATCGGTGCGCATCGCCTCGGCGGTCGACAAGGCCGAAGCATCGCTGAACGCGCTCGACCTGGAAGAAGTGGTCGACCACTATGAGCTGGCCTACCTGGTCAAGACCCGCATGGCCAGCCAGGGCAAGCTGGTCTACTTCGACACCATCGTCAACGCCAAGAGCGGCGCAGTGATCGACCAGTGGCAAGCGCTACAAACCGTGGTCGGCGTCGGCAACAGCCAGTACAACGGCCAGGTGCCAATCAATACCACGCTGACCGGCAGCACCTATTCGCTGAAAGATGCGAGCCGCGGCGTCGGTGGAAAATATGGCGGCATGGCGATCACCAACGCCAACCACAGCCCTGAAACCAACCCGAATCCCGGCAACATTTACACCAATACCAGCAACACCTGGGGCGACGGCAAGCAATACATCGCCGGCGGCAGCACCACCAACGCCAACGGCCAGACCGCCGCGGTGAATGCGATGTGGGGCTTGATGAATACCTACGACACGCTGAAAAACGTGCTCGGCTGGCAAAGCCTGGACGGCAACAACACCGCCACCTATATCGCGGTCCACGTCGACAACAACTACGACAACGCCTTCTTCGACCCTAGCTGCAAATGCATGTACATCGGCGACGGCAACAGCTTCAAGAGCCTGGGCGCGATCGACGTGATCGGCCATGAAATGTCGCACGGCGTCACCGACGCGACTTCCAACCTGACCTACGCCGGCGAATCGGGCGGCTTGAACGAATCGAACTCGGACATCGGCGGCGAAATGACCGAAGCCTATGCGCGCGCGCGCGGCACCGGCAACGTGATCCCGGCCACCGGCAACGATTGGCAGATGGGCACCGAGATCAGCAAGACCGGCCAGCCGCTGCGTTGGATGTACAAGCCGAGCAAGGATAGCCGCAGCCCGGACGCGTGGAGCACCACGCTGAAAAACCTGAACGTGCATTACAGCAGCGGCCCGAACAACCGCATGTTCTACTTCCTGTCGCAAGGCTCGAAGTCGAGCGCCACCCCCGATTACTACAGCTCCTACCTGAAAAAAAGCCCGCTGGCGATGACCGGCATCGGCAACGACAAGGCCTTCCGTATTTGGTTCAAGGCGAACACCACCAAGTTCACCGCGTCGACCAATTACGCCGACGCGCGCAACAAGGTCGTGCAAGCGGCGGAAGAACTGTATGGCGTGGGCAGCGCCGAATCGATCGCCGTCAAGCGCGCCTATGCGGCGATCAACGTCGGCGCCGACGTCGATGAACTCCCGAAAAGTCTGGCAGCGTCACGCTAACCGTCGCCAGACCGCATATGAAGGCACGCACCACACCTGGAATGCATCACTGCAAACCTCGTTCGTGATCGGCAAAGTCAGCCTGATCACGTAATAAGTGTCCTTCGGCAGCCCCTCCTTCCCATTGTCGGCGGGGCTGTTTTTAGAACCTATCCCAGTAGGGAGCGTCGCCGGATGGCTACTCATCAGGAGTGTGGGCAAGGCGCAAGGAGGACGCATGGCTAGCCATGCTACGACGAACAACGCCGATCCACCCTTCTGAGGGGCTGTCAGCAGGCGATGTATTCTCTACCGGGATAGGTTTTTAGTGCTGAAGCAAATGTGCACGGTTGCGTTACATAGCTTTGCCCTACACATTTTCTTCCATACTTTAAAAGTAGTAATAATTTAAAAAAACAACAGAAGCATATTGATCTTTTCGCAAGCGCAGTCTAAGGTAGGGCTGCCGCGTTTGCCGCCGTTTATTATGAATACTTGAAGATTGTCTGAACCAATGCCTACATATTTCGCCGCTCGCCGCACGCCCCCTCCTCTGTTGTTTCAGCGAGCCCGCCCGAACGCCTGAGACGACCATGCAGTTCCAACTCCAGGTGCAAGGCGCCGCCGGCAGGCAGGCGATCGCCATCGACGCGGCCAGCGAAGCCGACGCGATCCGCGCGGCCGCGCGCAACGGCTGGCGCGTACTGGCGATCGACAGCGCGGCCCTGCCCGGCGCTGGCGCCGCGATCAAGCACCATCAACAGGCATTCCCGCTGCTGCAGTTCAGCCAGGAATTGCTGGCCCTGCTGGAAGCGGGGCTGAACCTGAGCGAGGCGATGGCCACGCTGCACAACAAGGAAGTCCGTAACGCTTCCAAGGCGACCCTGGCCGCGATCATGCTGACGCTGCAGCAAGGAAAAAGCTTTTCCGACACGCTGGCCGACTTTCCGGCCATCTTCCCCGATATTTATATCGCCACCGTGCACGCCGCCGAACGCTCGGGCAACCTGCCGGAGGCGCTGGCGCGCTTTGTCGGCTACCAGCTGCAATTCGACGCGATCCGCAAAAAACTGATTTCGGCCGCGATCTATCCGGCCATGCTGCTGGTGGTCGGCAGCCTCGTCACGCTGTTCTTGCTCGGCTACGTGGTGCCGAAATTCAGCGTGGTGTATGAAAGCTCGGGCCGCGAAATTCCCTGGATGTCGCAAATGCTGCTCGGTTTCGGCCAGGCGCTGGCGGCCCATCCGATGCTGTGCCTGGCCGCGCTGGCCGGCACCGTCGGCGCGGTGGCGTTCGGCGCCGCCAACCAGGCCATGCGCCAGGCGCTGATCCTGCAAGTGCTGCGCCTGCCCGTCTTGTCCGGCAAGGCCGCCGAATTCCGCCTGGCGCGCTTTTACCGCGCCCTGAGCCTGCTGCTGCACGCCGGCATTCCGCTGCACAAGGCGCTGGCCCTGGTGGCCGCGATGCTGCTGCCGGCCCAGCAGGCGCAACTGGCGCAGGCGCGCCGCGCGGTGCAGGAAGGCTTGCCGTTTTCAGCGGCGCTGGAACAAAGCCAGCTGGCCACCCCGGTCGCCCAATCGTTATTAAAAGTCGGCGAAAACACCGGCCGCCTGGGCGACATGCTGGAACGCTCGGCCAAATTCCACGACGAGGAATTCGCGCGCTGGGTCGACTGGGCGTCGCGGCTGCTGGAACCGCTGCTGATGACCGTCATCGGCGTCGTCATCGGCGGCGTGGTGGTGCTGATGTATATGCCGATCTTCGAACTTGCCGGGAGCTTGTCATGAACGCGCGCGAACCGGCGGCCCAGGAACTGGACGCGGCCCTGCTGCAACGGGCCCGCGCCGCCGCGCTGGCCCAGGGCCGGCCGCCGCTGGCCGTGATGCAGGACATGTCGGGCCTGGCGGCCGAACCATTCACGGCGCAACTGGCGGCGCTGTTCTGCTACCCGGCCTGGAACATGCACCAGCTGCAGCAGGGCAAACCGGCGTTCGAGCTGCTGCCCTACACCGATTGCGCGCAGCGCGAGTGCGTGCTGATGGCGGCCTTGGAAGACGATGCCGCGCCGGTGCTGGTGATCGGCAATCCGTTCGCCGACGACTTGCTGCAATGGGCCGACTACGCCATCGCCGGCGCCTTCAGCGTCGCGCTGTGCCATCCGGACGACTTGACCGCCTACCTGGTGCAGCAGGAAAGCGTGCAGCAGGCAATGGCCGAGATGATGCACGATGCCGACGACGCGCCGGGCCTGGACCAGAGCATCGAAGACATTTCGCTGATACGCATCAGCGAAGACAGCAGCCCGGTGGTCAAGCTGGTCAACTCGACCATCTACGACGCGCTGAAATTCCAGGCCAGCGATATCCACCTCGAATGCGACGTGGCCAGCCTGCTGATCAAGTACCGGGTCGACGGCGTGCTGGTGCAGGCCGGCCAGGTGCAGGGCCTGCAAATGGCGGAACAGGTCATTTCGCGTATCAAGGTCATGGCCGACCTCGACATCGCCGAACGCCGCGTGCCGCAGGACGGCCGCTTCAAGGTGCGCGTCAAGGGCAGCGAAATCGACTTCCGGGTCTCGATCATGCCGAATATCTTCGGCGAAGACGCGGTGCTGCGGCTGCTGGACCGGCGCGCGCTGACCGAGGCGGCGCAGGCGCTGCGGCTGGAAAGCCTGGGCTTGAACAGCGATGCGATCGAACAGATCCGCCGCCTGGCCGCCAAGCCGCACGGCATGCTGCTGGTGACCGGACCGACCGGTTCGGGCAAGACCACCACGCTGTATGCGGCGATCACTGAAATCAATACCGGGCGCGACAAGATCGTCACCATCGAAGACCCGGTCGAATACCGGCTGCCGCGCGTGCTGCAAATTCCGGTCAATGAAAAAAAGGGCCTGACCTTTGCGCGCGGCCTGCGCTCGATCCTGCGCCACGACCCCGACAAAATCATGATCGGCGAAATCCGCGACGATGAAACGGCGCAAATCGCCGTGCAGGCGTCGCTGACCGGCCACCTGGTGTTTACCACCGTGCACGCCAACAATGTGTTCGACGTGGTCGGCCGCTTCCTGCACATGGGCGTCGACGCGTACAGCTTCGCCGCCGCGCTGAACGGCATCGTGGCCCAGCGCCTGCTGCGCCTCAATTGCGAGCACTGCGCCGCCGATGCCGAGCCGGACGCCGGTGAATTGCTGGAAAGCGGACTCGATCCCGGCCAGGTGCGGGGCTGGCGCTTCAAGGCCGGCAAAGGCTGCGGCCATTGCCGGGGCACCGGCTACAAGGGCCGCAAAGCGGTCGCCGAAGTGCTGATCCTGAACGATGCGATGCGCGAAATGATCTGCACCCGCGCGCCCGTCAGCCATATGAAGGAAGAAGCCGCCAAGATGGGTTTCCGGCTGGCGCGCGACGCCGGGCTGGACCTGGTGCGGCTGGGCGAAACCACGTTGACGGAGCTGAACCGTGTCACTTATTAAGCAGTTTTTTCGGCCCGTCCTGAGCCTGCATCTGGCGCCGCAACAGTTGAGCGGCGTGCTGTACCGGGGCGGCAAGCTGGTCTCCGGCAGCGCGTTCGCGACGGCGATCGACAATCCCGGCGGCCACTGGCAGGTGTCGCTGGCGGCGTTGACCCGACACCTGCAACACCTGGCGCAGCTGCAGCCTGGCGGCGCCAGGCCGCCGCTGTCGGTCAGCCTGTCGAGCCGCTGGTGCCGCATGGCGCTGGTGCCGTGGAGCGATGCGCTGCTGTCGGACAGCGCTGCGGCACGTTTCCTGCAGACCCAGCTGGCCGCGCTATACGGCGACGAGGCGCGCGGCTGGGCCATCGTCGCCGACGATGCGCCGTACGGCCAGCCGCGCCTGGTGTGCGGCATCGACAGCGAATTGCGGCAGGCGCTGCAAGCGGCGGCGGCAGAGCATGGCCACATCTTGCGCGCCGTCGAGCCGGTGGTCAGCGTGGCCGGCCGCGCCATCGCCGCCAAGCAGCCGCAAGCGTTTGCCGTCATCGAAGCGGGCCGGCTGGTCATCGCCGCCGTGGCCAGCGGCCGCATCACGGCGCTGCAGTCGCAACCCTGCCCGGCCGCGTGGCACACCGAATTGCAGCAGGCGTGGCGGCGCTGGACCTTGCGCACGCCGGCACTGGCCCAGATCCAGGATGTGCTGGTGATCGATGTGAGCGGCGCCGCGCCGGCATCGACGGTCTTGCCGTCCGGCTTCCGCCACGCGGCCGCACCGCTGGCCCATTTGATCAGGGAATCGGCATGGGCTTGAGCACGCTCGATTTCCTGCGCCGCGGCGGCGGCGCTTCCGGCTGGCGGCTGGCCGTGCTGGCCGCCGGCCTGGTCGTCTGCATACCGGCCGCGCTGCACTGGATGGTGCAGCTGCAGGCGGTGCGCAAACTGGAAACGCAATTGGTCCAAGCGCGGCCGCGCCCGGTGCAGCGCGTGCCGCTGTCGGCCAGCCAGCAGCGCGAACAGGACTTGCAGCTGAAGCTGGTGGCCGACGCGGTGCGCCAGCTGAACTTGCCGGTGACGCGCCTGATCAAGACGGTGCAGGCGCCGCGCGACGTGCGGGTGGCGCTGCTCGGGCTGGACATGAATAATCAAGGAAATGGCACCGAAAATGACGGCGGCAAGGCCGGCGGCGCCTTGAAAATCGCCGCCGAAGCGGAAACCGCGCAAGACATGATCAATTACCTGGCGTTTTTAAATGAACAGCCGCTGTTCCAATCGGTGTACCTGGTCAAGCATGAAATGAATATGACGGCGCCGGACCACCCTTACCGTTTCCAAATGGAGGCGCAATGGCGGCAATAAAGTCGGTGCGCCTGCCGGCCAACCTGGGGCCGCGCCTGTCGTGGGAAATGCGCCGCCTGTGGCGCCGGCTGGGCTGGGCCGCCGCTGCCGGGCTGGCTTGCCTGGCCGTGGCCGGCCTGGCGCTGCAGCAAAGCGGCAGCCTGCTCAGGCGCCAGCACCTGCTGCAGGCACAGCTGGCCGAGGCAAGCAAGGCGGCGGCCGCCGCGCCGGTGGCCGCGCCGCCCGGCGACGCTGAAGGGCTGGCGGCGTTTTACGCCTACCTGCCGGACCATGAGAGCATTCCCGGGCAGTTGAAAGACCTGGTCGAGGTGGCGCAAAAAAGCGACGTCATGCTGGTCAAGGCCGAGTACAAGGCGCAGCCGGAAACCAATGCCGCCTTCCTGCGCTACCAGATCACGCTGCCGGTCAAGGCTGAATATGCCAACCTGCAGGCGTTCATCGTCAACGCACTGCAAGCGCTGCCGACGCTGACGCTCGACTCGGTCATCTTCAAGCGCGAACAGATCGAGGCCGGCGATGTCGAGGCGCGGATTCAATTCATCTTGCTGGTCAAGAAAGCGCGGGGGCGGCCATGAAAAAGATCGTGCTGGGCGCCGCCGCAATCGCCACGCTGCTGGCCGCTTATTTTGCGCCGGACGACGAGAACAGCGTGGTGGCGCCGGCCGCCGCCACCACGCGCGCAGCGCCAGCGGCCGCGCCACAGGCGCTCGCCACCGCGTTGGCCCGGCCGGCCGGCATCGACCTGGCCATCCATCCGCGCCGCGAGGATGAGGACGATCTGGGCAATCTGTTCGCCAAACAGAGCTGGCAGTCCGAGGCGCCCAAAAAAGTCTTGTCGCAACAACTGGCGCAGCCAGGCGGCGCAGCGCCATCCAATGCGAACGCAGGCGCGCCGCCGCTGCCGTTCCGCTTCCTCGGCCGGTTTGTCGATGACGGCAAGACCGCCTATTTCCTGCAAGTGGACGGCCGCAACGTGGTGGCCCGCGTCGGCGAAAAAATCGACGACAACTATCTGTTCGACAACGCCGCCGGCGACACCTTGAGCTTCACTTACCTGCCGCTCAAGCAAAAACAATCTTTAGTCGTAGGGGACTTGAATTGAACCGAACCGCATCGAACCGCCTGGCCATCGTGGCGCTCAGTGTCTTGCTGAGCGCCTGCGCCGCCAGCCAGGCGTTCAAGGAAGGCAATGCGCTGCTCGACGAAGGCAAAAACGAACAGGGCCTGGCCAAGCTGGAGCAGGCGCTGCGCGCGGAGCCGGACAATGCGCAGTTCCGCATCGCGCTGACCAACCGCAAGATGCGCCTGGTGAATGGTTTTAACAGCCGCGCCGATAGCATGCGCCAGCAAGCCAACAACAGCGAAGCCGAACAGTTTTACCGGCAGTCGCTGGCCATCGACCCGAACAACGCGGTGGCCCAGCAGGGATTGGCGGCGCTGGCACAGGACCGGCGCCACCAGCGCATCGTGGCCGAGGCCGGCGCCGTCTATCAGCGCGGCGGCGCCGCGAATCTCGCGCAGGCCCAGGAAACGCTGCGCCAGGTGCTGCTGGAGCGGCCCAGCCAGCGCGATGCGCTGGCCTTGAAAAGCCGCATCGGCGAGGCCCAGGCCAAGTCGAATCCGCCGAATGGCAGGCTGGCGGCGGCGTACCGCAAACCCGTCACGCTGGAATTCCGCGACGCGCCGCTGCGCTCGGTGTTCGATTTCATCGGCAAGGTGTCGGGCTTGAACTTCGTGTTCGACAAGGAGGTCGATCCGAATTTGCGCGCCACGATTTCGGTGCGCGACACCAGCATCGAAGACGCCATCGGCTTGCTGCTGGGCGCCAACCAGCTGGAGCAAAGCGTCAGCAATGAAAAGTCGATCACGATCTATCCGAACACGCCGCAAAAGGTCAAGGACTACCAGCAGCTGGTGGTGCGCACTTTCTTCCTGGCCAACGCCGACGTCAAGACGGTGGCGTTCTCGATCAAGACGCTGCTGCGGGTCAAGGACATCGTCACCGATGAACGGCTGGGCATCATCATGATGCGCGACACACCGGAAATGATACGCATGGCCGAACGCATCATCAACGTGCAAGACCTGGCCGATCCGGAAGTGATGCTGGAAGTCGAAGTGCTGGAAGTCAAACGCACGCGCCTGATGGAACTGGGCATCCGCTGGCCGGAACAGGCCACGCTGACGCTGGCCGGCACCCCCGACAGTTTCGGCCTGAGCAACCTGAAGGTGGATGACCTGCGCCATATCCGCGGCGACAATATCAAGCTCGGCATCGGCAACGTGGTCTTGAACGCCAATAAGACCGATACCGACAGCAATATCCTGGCCAACCCGCGCATCCGCGTGCGCAACAAGGAAAAAGCCAAGATACTGATCGGCGACCGGGTGCCGGTGATCACCGTCACCACCAACAATGGCGTCAGCTCGGACAGCGTCAACTATATCGACGTCGGCCTGAAGCTCGACGTCGAACCGAATATCTACCTCGACGACGAGGTCGCGATCAAGGTCAACCTGGAAGTGAGCAACGTGGTCAAGGACCTGGTCAGCAAGTCGGGCACCCAGGCGTACCAGATCGGCACGCGCAGCGCGTCGACCGTGCTGCGCCTGCGCGACGGCGAAACCCAGGTGCTGGCCGGCCTGATCAGCGACGAAGACCGCAGCAGCGCCAACAAGGTGCCGGGCATCGGCGAACTGCCGGTATTGAGCCGCCTGTTCGGCAGCCAGAAGGACGATACCTCGCGCAACGAGATCGTGCTGTCGATCACGCCGCGGCTGCTGCGCAGCATCCGCCGGCCGGACCTGGCGACCGCCGAATTCAATTCCGGCACCGAATCGAACGCCGGCGGACGCGGCACGATAGGCGGCGCCGAACCGGCGCAGGATGGCGGCAGCGCGCCGCCACGGCTGGAATCGCCGATGACCGGCGGCGCCGACCTGGCTCCCTCTCCGCCCCCGCCGGCGCCGGCCGACGCGGCCAGGAAAGGCGGCCAGTGAACGGGATCGCTTGCTTGAAACCGCGCGGCTTTACCTTCATCGAACTGATGATCACGCTGGCGATCATGGGCACGCTGGCGGCGGTGGCGGTGCCGCTGGTTCAGGTGGCCGCGCAGCGCGGCAAGGAACATGAACTGCGCACGGCGTTGATCGAGATCCGCGAAGCGATCGACGCCTACAAGCGCGCCGCCGACAATGGCCGCATCAAGCTCAATATCGGCGATTCCGGCTTCCCGAAAAAGCTGGAAGAACTGGTCGAGGGCGTGCCCGACCAGCGCAGCCAGCGCAAGCAGAATATTTATTTCCTGCGGCGCTTGCCGCGCGACCCGTTCCAGCCGCAGGGTAGCGGCAGCGCGGCCGATACCTGGGCCAGGCGCGCGTATGCGTCGCCGCCCGACAATCCGGCCGAGGGCGAAGACGTGTTCGATATCAGCTCGCGCTCGAACATCGTCGGCTTGAACGGCGTGCCCTTGAAACAATGGTGAGCGCTATGCACAAACCCGGACGCCGCGGTTTTACGCTGATCGAACTGCTGGTGGTGCTGGCCATTATTTCGCTGCTGCTGACCATCGCCCTGCCGCGTTATTTCGGCTCGGTCGAAAAGTCGAAGGAAGTCGCGCTGAGGGAAAACCTGCAAGTGCTGCGCAGCGGCATCGACAAATTTTATGCCGACAAGGGCGAATATCCGGCTGCGCTGGCCGACCTGGTGACCCATCATTATTTTCGCAGCGTGCCGGTCGATCCGGTCACCGAATCGGCCACCACCTGGCAATTGATCAATTCGCCCGATGCGGAAGTGCCGGGCGTGGCCGACGTCCACAGCGGCGCCAAAGGCAAGACCCGCGATGGCGTACCGTACGACCAGCTCTGACATGCCGGCGCGCCGGCATGCCGGCTTTGCCTACCTGTGGACCTTGCTGCTGGTGGCGTTCATGGGCATCGGCCTGAGCATCGCCAGCGAACTGTACTCGACCGCGCTGCGGCGCGACAAGGAGCGCGAGCTGATCTTCATCGGCCATGAATTCCGCAACGCAATCGGACGTTATTACGAAGTCAAGGGCGCCGGCGGACAGGCCCAGTATCCGTTGACGCTGGAAGACCTGCTGAAGGATAACCGCTTCGCCAAGCCGAAACGCCATTTGCGCCGCCTGTACACCGACCCGACCACCGGCCAGGCCGCATGGGGCCTGGTACTGCAGGAAGGCCGCATCGTCGGCGTACATTCGCTGTCGCAGCAACAGCCGATCAAGCAGGATAACTTCCTCGATGGCGATACCGGCCTGCGCCAGAAAGCGCGCTACGCCGACTGGGTGTTTACCTACCCGGCCGATTTGTTCATCGTCCAGAAAGACGGCGGGCAGGCGCCGCCGGGAGGAAAAATGCCGAGCTTGCCTGGCAGCTGAAATAAGATGCTTAAAAATCAGGAGCTTAGCATCAGAACTATCAAGGAGAATATATCCGTGGATGTATTCATCACTGATTCTCACGATTTACCAAGATAAATTGCATTCCAGTATTTTCAATCAACTCATCTTATCTTCATCATATATATCAAATAATTAACCGGTACAATGTGGGATTCAAAAAAAATCAACATCCAACACAACTTACCGAGCATTAATTATTTAAGGAAAAATTATGAGCATTTCTAACTTACTGGGCATTTCCGAAAACGACGAATCCAGAAGAGTGGACAGCGGAGTGGCGGAAGTCTATGAACGCACCATTGAAATCGCCGGGGATATCATCGCGCTGGAAAACATCGGCACCATCAGGATGATCGACGGCAAGAAAAATCATACAGCAACCGTGGTCGGCATTGTCATTGCGATAATAGGATTGGGCGCCCTTTCCTCTTCAGTCTTCTTTGGACTGCTCATGTTAATTGCCGGGATTGGGTTGACGCTGTGGAATCTTTCCCAAAAAATCGCGATTTATCTTTCACTGGGCACCTGCGATGGCAGATCCACGGTAATCATTTCGAAAAATAGGCAGTTCCTTAAGGATATACGCGATTTTTTACGTAAAAAAATCGATACCAAAACCCAAAACGGTGCCACCATCAACATTTCAAACAGTACATTGGAAGGTAATTTTGCAGTCGGTGAAAAAAGCTCATCTACCGCGCATTATCAGTAATTCGAAATAAGGATACACCATGCCCAATAACATCAATATCTCCGGCAGTACTTTGCAAGGCACATTCGCCGTAGGTCATCAGTCGACAAGCGTCAGCACCGGCAATCAGTCTTTTCAAAACAATCAACTGACCGGATCCTTCGAAGCTTTATCGCAAGAGCTGGCCAGGCATGGTGTGACAGAAGCGGATATCGCAGACCTGCGCAAGGCCCTCGAACAGGATAAGAACGCGCCAGAACTCGCGCACAAGAAGAACGGTCCGAAAGTGACCGAGTGGATGCAAAACATGTTCGGCAAGGCGATCAACACGATATGGCAAGTCGAAATTGGCATGGCCGGCAGTCTCCTCGCTTCGGCCATTCAACGCTACTACGGCTGGCCTTGAGGAAACAAAGGGGACCGGCCACGATTCCGAAGCAATAAGTTGCCTTGTAATCGAGGCCTGTCACCGCTTATAGCCTTATTCGCGCTTCGACACCAGCGTCAGGATGTCGTAGCTGGCGACCAGTTCATCGTTCTGGTTGGTCACCTGCACGTCCCACGCGACCACGCCCTGGCCGATACCGAAGATGTCCTTGCGGTTGCGGTCGACCTTGCGCTTGCAGGTCAGGCGCGCGCGGATGGTGTCGCCGATGCCGACCGGCGCCACGAAGCGCAGGTTGTCCAGGCCGTAGTTGGCCAGCACCGGACCGACGCCCGGCGAGACGAACAGGCCGGCCGCCGCCGACAGCACGAAATAGCCGTGCGCGATGCGCTTGCCGAATTGCGACTCTTTGGCGGCGATCTCGTCGAAATGCATGTAGAAGAAGTCGCCGGAGATGCCGCCGAAAGCGACGATGTCGGCTTCGCTGACGGTGCGCCTGTGGGTCAGCAGCGAATCGCCGGTCTGCAAGTCTTCGAAATGCTTGCGGAACGGGTGGATCGGGCTTTCGTTGACGGCCGCGCCGCGCACATATTCGCCGGTCACCGCCGCCAGCATGGTCGGCGAACCCTGGATCGCGGCGCGCTGCAGATAATGGCGCACCGCGCGCACGCCGCCCAGCTCCTCGCCGCCGCCGGCGCGGCCCGGGCCGCCGTGCTTCAGTTGCGGCAAAGGCGAACCGTGGCCGGTCGAATCGACCGACGCTTCGCGCTCCAGTATCAGTACCCGGCCGTGCATCGCGGCGGCGGCCGGCACGGCGCGCGCGGCGATTTTCGGATCGCGCGTGACCAGCGTGCTGACCAGGCTGCCCTTGCCGCGCGCTGCCAGGGCCAGCGCCTCATCCAGGTCCGAGTACGGCATCATGGTGCTGACCGGGCCAAACGCTTCCACGTCGTGCACCGCGTCGTTGCGATGTCCATCGCGGCACATCAGCAGAGTCGGCGCAAAGAAGCTGCCATCGGCGGCGCCGTCGCCGAGCGGCTGGAAACCGTCGGCCGCGCCGAACACGATTTGATTGCCGCGCGAGAGCAGCGCCAGCCTTTCGGCCACGTCGCTTTGCTGCTCTTTCGAGGCCAGCGCACCCATGCGCACGCCGTCGATGGCCGGATCGCCGACCACCACTTTGGCCAGCCGTTCGCGCAAGCGCGTGCCGACCGCGTCGAGCAGTTGCTCCGGCACGATGATGCGCCGGATCGCGGTACATTTCTGGCCAGCCTTGCCGGTCATTTCACGCACCACTTCCTTGACGAACAAGTCGAATTCGATATCGTCCGGGCTCACGTCCGGCGCCAGGATCGCGCAATTGAGGGAGTCGGCTTCGCCATTGAACGGCACCGACTGGGCGATCAGGTTGCGATTGGTGCGCAGCCTGGCGGCGGTGGCCGCCGAGCCGGTGAAGGTGACCACGTCCTGGCCGTTCAAGCGGTCCAGCAGGTCGCCGGTGCCGCCGATTACCAGTTGCAGGCTGCCTTCCGGCAGCAGGCCGGAAGCGTGCATCATGCGCACCAGCGCCTCGGTCAGGTAGCTGGTGGCGCTGGCCGGCTTGGCGATGCACGGCATGGCCGCCAGAAAGCTCGGCGCGAATTTTTCCAATAAACCCCAGACCGGGAAGTTGAACGCATTGATGTGCACCGCCAGGCCGCCGCGCGGCACCAGGATGTGGGTGCCGGCGAAGCCGCCTTTCTTGCCCAGCGCGATGGCCGGCCCTTCGTGCAGCACATTCGACGACGGCAGCTCGTTGCTGCCCATGCTGGCGTAGGCGAACAGGGTGCCGCTGCCGCCTTCGATATCGACCCAGCTGTCGGCGCGGGTGGCGCCGGTCAGGTGCGAAATCGCATACAGCTCTTCCTTGCGTTCGACCAGGTACAGCGCCAGCGCTTTCAGGCGCGCGGCGCGCTGCTGGAAGTCGAGCGCCATCAAGCCCGGCACGCCGGTCTTGCGGGCATAGGTCACGGCTTCGTCGAAATCGATCCGTTCGCCGTGGGTATGGTAGATCAGGCGGTTATCGAGCGCGCTGTGCAGCGGCACGGCAGCCTGGGCGCCAAGCCAGCGGCCGCCGATCAGGCTTTGCAGGGTGGATACTGTGGCCATGTGAAGTTCTCCAGAAAACGTGGTTGGATGCGCCGAATTCTCAAGTCCCGGCGTTTTTATGCAAGTGCGGCGGCAGCACCGACTCGAACGACAGCCGCTGCCGGTTGGCCTCGACCTCGGTCAGGGCGTCGACCAGATACATGCTGTTCATCGAACGCAGCGCCAGCTCGTGGTACTGGCTGGTGCCGCCGGATTTCCAGCGGATTTCATCGTCGCTCAGGCTGCGCATCACGCGCGCCGGCGCGCCGACCACCATGCTGCGCGGCGCGACGATCATGCCGGCCTTGACGAAGCTCATCGCGGCGACGATGGATTCCTCGCCGATGACGGCGTTGTCCATCACCACCGCGTTCATGCCGACCAGCGCATTGCGGCCGATGCGGCAACCGTGCAGCACGGCGCCGTGGCCGATGTGGCCGTCGCTTTCGACCACCGTGTCGCAGCCGGGAAAGCCGTGCATCACGCAGGTGTCTTGCAGGTTGGCGCCCTGTTCCAGTACCAGCCGGCCGAAATCGCCGCGTATCGACGCCAGCGGGCCGACATAACAGCGCGGCCCGACGATCACGTCGCCGATCAGCACCGCGCTCGGATGCACGTAGGCGCTCGGATGCACCACCGGCCTGACGCCATTGATTTCATAGACCTTGACCATGCCGATTTCCTCCCTCTCAAACGCGTTCGAGCACCAGCGCGATGCCCTGGCCGACGCCGATGCACATGGTGCACAGCGCATCACGCCCGCCGGTGCGTTCCAGCTGCTTGACCGCCGCGATCGGCACGGCGTCGCAGATAAAGGCTTGATGCATGTTGGTCTCCTGATTTTTATACGGTCAGATATGTTTCGGGCGCTGGTCGATCACGCGCCTGGCCTTGCCGGTCAGGCTGCGTTCGATGCCGGCGGCGGCCAGCACGCGCACCCGGGTGGTCACCCCGACATGGGTCTTGATGTGATGTTCCAGCTCACGGACCAGCGCCGCCGTTTCGCTTTCCGACAGCCGGCCCGACACGTCGCCGCGCAATTCGGCCAGCACCTCCAGCTGGTCCAGGTGGCCGTCGCGCGACACCAGCAACTGGTATTGCGGCGCCAGTTGCGGCATTTTCAAGATCAATTCCTCGATCTGGGTCGGGAACACATTGACGCCGCGGATGATCAGCATGTCGTCGGAACGGCCGGTGATCTTGCCGATGCGGCGCATCGAGCGCGACGTCGGCGGCAGCAAGCGGGTCAGGTCGCGGGTGCGGTAGCGGATGATCGGCAGCGCTTCTTTCGACAGCGAGGTGAAGACCAGTTCGCCCTCGGTCCCGTCCGGCAACACCTGGCCGGTGTCCGGGTCGATGATTTCAGGGTAAAAATGGTCTTCCCAGATCACCGGGCCATCCTTGCTTTCGATGCATTCGCTGGCCACGCCCGGCCCCATCACTTCCGACAGGCCGTAGATATCGACCGCGTCGATGCCGGCGCGCGCCTCGATTTCGCTGCGCATCGCATCGGTCCACGGCTCGGCGCCGAAGATGCCGACCTGCAGCGATGCACTGGCCGGATCGACGCCCTGGAGCGTGAATTCCTCGATAATGTTGAGCATGTACGACGGTGTCACCATGATGATGGACGGCTTGAAATCCTGGATCAGCTGCACCTGTTTTTCAGTCTGGCCGCCGGACATCGGCACCACCGTGCAGCCCAGGCGCTCGGCGCCGTAATGCGCGCCCAGGCCGCCGGTGAACAAGCCGTAGCCGTAAGAGATATGCACCATGTCGCCGGCCCGGCCGCCGGCCGCGCGGATCGAGCGCGCCACCACATTGGCCCAGGTATCGATGTCGCCCCTGGTGTAGCCGACCACGGTGGCCTTGCCGGTGGTGCCGCTCGATGCGTGGATGCGCGCCACTTGCTCGCGCGGCACCGCGAACAGGCCGAACGGGTAATGGTCGCGCAGGGTCTTCTTGTCGGTGAATGGAAACCTGGCCAGGTCGGCCAGGGTTTTCAAGTCGTCCGGATGCACGCCGGCCGCATCGAACGCGGTCCGGTAATGCGCCACATTGTCGTAGGCGTGCCGGAGCGACCATTGCATGCGTTGCAACTGCAGCGCCTGCAACTCATCCTGGCTGGCGCGTTCGATCGCCTCCAGCCCGGATGGCGCGGGAATACGTTGGACCATTGCTGTCTCCTGTTGGCCTGGCCAATTAACTTTGCGGTATGACTTCGCCGGCGACGCGCAGCGACTTGCCGCGAAATAGAGCGATCAGGCGGCCTTGCTGGTTGCTGACCTTGACATCGTAGACGCCGCTTTTGCCGGCCAGCGTCTGCTCGACCGCTTCCGCCGTCAGCACGTCGTCCAGGTGAGCCGGCGCCAAGTAATCGATGCCGCAGCCGGCGCCGACGGTGTTCAGGTTGTAGCTGTTGCAGGCAAACGCGAAGGCGCTGTCGGCCAGCGCAAAAATCAGGCCGCCATGACAGCTTCGGTGGCCGTTCAGCATGTCGCTGCGTACCGTCATCGTCATGCACGCATAACCGGGACCGACCTCGGCCAGGCCGATGCCCAGCGCCTGGGTGGCATTGTCGCGCGCGTACATCGCGGCTGCGGCGGCTTCGGCCAGCGCATGGGCGCTGAGCAGGGTATCGTTAAGCATGAAAAGTCACTCCATGGGCGAGTTTGCGGCGCAGCAGCGGCGATATGCGGTAGCGGTCTTCGCCGTAAGCCCGCGCCAGGTTGTCTAATACGGCCACGACTTGCCCGAGGCCGATGTCATCGGCCCAGGCCAGCGGGCCGCGCGGATAATTGACGCCCTTGCGCATCGCGAGATCGACGGCCGCTACGCTGCACACGCCCTGATTGACGGCGTCGGCCGCTTCATTGGCCAGCATGGCGACGGTGCGCATCACGGCCAGGCCCGGCACGTCGTCGAGCCGCGAGACGATGAAGCCGGCGGCCTGGAACAACCCGACCGCGGCGTCATACGCGGCCGGGCTGCACTGGTCGGCGCAGGTGACGGCGATCCGTTTGGCGCTGGCGAAATCGAACACCAGGTCGAACAGCACGGTATCCGGATGCCGGTTGTCGCGCGCCCGCTGGGTGGCACTGCGGCCGTCGCTGAGGTAAATCGCGGCGCCATGGCAATGCAGGGCCGGCGCTTCATGGTCTTGATGGCCTTCCGGCATGCCGCGCTGGCTGACCGTGATGCCGGCCTGGACCAGGCGCTGGCCCAAGGCGTCGATGACGGCGCCATGGCTGCCGACCGCCCCGCTGCGGGCGACGAATTCCGGTTGCGGCCGAGGCGCTTCGGCCTGCGCCAGCGGCTGCACGGCCTGCTCGCCATAAGCATAAAAACCGCGCCCCGTCTTGCGGCCCAGGAAACCGGCGTTGACCAGTTCCTGTTGCAGCACCGACGGCGTAAAACGCGGGTCGCCGAAGTAGGCGTCGAACACCGATTGGGTGACCGAAAAATTGACGTCGTGGCCGATCAGGTCCATCAATTCGAACGGTCCCATGCGAAAACCGCCCGCCTCGCGCATCAGTGTGTCGATGGTGACCGCGTCGCCGGCCCGTTCATTCAACAGGCGCAACCCTTCGGCATAAAACGGCCGCGCCACGCGGTTGACGATGAAGCCGGGTGTGGACGTTGCATGCACCGGACTCTTGCCCCAGGCGGCGGCGGTGTCGAACACGGTGCTGGCCGCCTGCGCATCGGTGGCCAGGCCGCTGACCACTTCGACCAGCGCCATCAGCGGCACCGGATTAAAAAAATGCATGCCGACCAGGCGCTGCGGCAGCCGCAGCCCGGCGGCGATGGCGGTGACCGAGAGCGACGAGGTATTCGTCGCCAGAATACAATGGTCGCCGACGACTTGTTCCAGTTGCGCGAACAGGCCGCGCTTGGCCTCCAGGTGTTCGACGATGGCTTCCACCACCAGTCCGGCGTCGGCCAGGTCGTCCAGACTGCTCGCCGCTTGCAGGCGGGCGCTGGCGGCGGCCGCTTCGCCGGCCGTCATGCGGCCTTTTTCAGCCAGCTTGACAAACATCTTGCCGATCCCGGCCAGCGCCTTGCTCACGGCTTGCGGGCGGCTGTCGTACAGCTTGACCCGATAACCCGAGGCGGCCGCCACTTGCGCGATGCCGGCACCCATCGCGCCGCTGCCGACCACGGCGACGATACTGTCTTGCGTCAGGGCTGCCATCGCTTATTTCCCCTTGAATTGCGGCGGGCGTTTTTCGATGAAGGCGGCCACGCCTTCGCGGTAATCGTCGCTGTTGCCCAGTTCGCTCATCATTGCCGCCTCCAGCGCCAATTGCTGCGCCAGCGTGTTGGCGCCGCTTGCTTGCAGCGCTTTCCTGGTGAAAGCCAGGCCCTTGGTCGGCGCGCTGGCGAAGTGCCGCGCCAGCTTGTCGGTTTCGTCGGCCAGTTGGCCGTCGTCGACGCACTTCCAGATCAGGCCCCAGCTTTCGGCCCGTTCGGCCGTCAGTTTTTCGCCCAGCATCGCCAGCCCCATCGCGCGCGCGCTGCCGATCAGGCGCGGCAGGAAGTAAGTGCCGCCGGTGTCGGGGATCAGGCCCAGCTTGCAAAACACTTCGACAAAGCTGGCCGACTTGGCCGCCAGCACGATGTCGCAAGCCAGCGCCAGGTTGGCGCCGGCGCCGGCCGCCACGCCGTTGACGGCGCAAATCACCGGCATCGGCAACGCTTGCAGCGCCAGCACCAGCGGTGCGTAGTTTTTCTGCACCGACTGGCCCAGGTCGACGCCTTTGGAACCCGGCGCCACGGCGCGGTCGGACAAATCCTGGCCGGCGCAAAACCCACGGCCGGCGCCGCTCAGCACAAATACCCGCACGCTGCCGTCGGCGTTAACCCGGGCCAGCGCATGGCGCACTTCTTCGTGCATGGCCTCGGTAAAACTGTTCAATTTGTCGGGCCGGTTCAGCGTCAAGCGGGCAATGCCGTCGCGGATGTCAAACAGGATGTTTTGATAGTTCATGGCGTCTCGCTATCGTTATTTTCGTTGTTGTAGTGTGCTATTCGGCCTGGTCGAAATCGATGACGACCTTGTCGGTGACCGGAAAACTCTGGCAGCTCAACACAAATCCGCGCGCCACTTCGTAGTCTTCCAGCGCGTAGTTGACGTCCATGTCGACCTTGCCATCGAGCAGTTTGCAGCGGCAGGTCGAACACACGCCGCCCTTGCACGAGTAGCGCATGTCGAGACCATGGCGCAGGCCGGCGTCGAGGATCGATTCCTGGTCCTGGTCCATCGTGAACGTGCTGTGGTTGCCGTCGATGATGACGGTGACTTCGGTTTCCTGGCGCACGCCGGCATCGAGCCTGGCGCGCGGCTGGTGCGCGCTGTTCGGGATGCTGGATGCGAACAGTTCAACCTTGATGGCTTGCTTCGGCATGCCGGCCGCTTGCAGCGCTGCGGACACGCCCAACATCATGTCTTGCGGGCCGCAAATGAAAGCGATGTCGCAATCCTCGACCTTGATCCAGTGGCGCAGGAATTGCTCGCATTTTTCCCTGGTGATGCGGCCGTTGAACAGTTCGATATCCTGCTGTTCGCGGCTCATCACATAAACCAGGTTCAGGCGCTGCAGGTAGACGTCCTTCAAGTCCGTCAATTCTTCCTTGAAGATGACGCTGGACGAGGCGCGGTTACCGTAAAACAGCGTGAAGCGGCTGTGCGGTTCGGCCAGCAAGGTGGTCTTGATGATCGACAGGATAGGCGTGATGCCGCTGCCGGCCGCGAACGCCAGGTAGTGCTTGCGATTGTCCGGCGCCAGCGGCACGTTGAAGTGGCCCATCGGCGGCATCACGTCGATCACGGCGCCGGCTTGCAGCGTGTCGTTGGCCCAGCTGGAAAAGGCGCCGCCCGGGGTGCGCTTGATCGCCACGCGCAGCGTGCCGTCCTGCACCGCCGAACAGATCGAATACGAGCGGCGCAAGTCTTCGGCATCGACATCGGCGCGCAAGGTCAGGTGCTGGCCTTGCTGGAACCTGAACTGCCGCTGCAATTCTGGCGGCACGGCGAACGTCACGGCGATGGTGTCGCGCGTTTCATGGCTGACTTTCGCGACCCGCAGCGGATAAAATTTGCTCATAGGGCTCTCGTTAATGAAACGTCAGTGGCACTTGAAGTAGTCGAACGGCTCGCGGCAAGCCAGGCATTTGTACAGCGCCTTGCAGGGCGTCGAGCCGAACTGGCTGGTCAGCTCGGTGTGCCCGGAACCGCAGTTGGGACAGGCGACCGTCAATGTCGGCAGCACGCGCCGTTTCACGCCACCGTGCAAACCGCTGATGTCGATTACTTGCCCGGCCGGCGGCGCGATGCCATACCCCTTCAGCCTGGCCTTGCCGGCCTCGCTGATCCAGTCGGTGGTCCAGGCCGGCGACAACTGACTCACCAGCGTCACCTGGCCGACGCCATGGCTGGATAACGCTTCGGTGACGGCATCGGCGATCACCTGCATGGCCGGGCAGCCGGAATAGGTCGGCGTGAGCGTCACCCGGCACGCGTGTGGCCCGGTCATTTCGACGCTGCGCACGATGCCCAGGTCGACCACCGAAACCACCGGGATTTCAGGGTCGGCGACCTCGCCCAGCCAGGCCCAGACCTGGCCGGCGCTGATGACGCCGGCTGGCTGCGCTTTATCGGTAGTCATCTACCACTCCGCGCCGGGATAGGCGCGCTGCAAGAACTGCATTTCGGCCAGGATGAATCCCATGTGCTCGGTATGGATGCCCTGCTTGCCGCCCTGTTGCATCCATGCGTCCAGCGGCGGCATGGCCAGCGTCGCTTCGGCGAAAATTTCGCCGACGTGTTCAAGGAAAGCCTGGCGCAAGCCGTCGGCGGCGGGCGCGACGCCGGCCGCCGCCATCGCCTGGTCGACCGCGTCGTAATGGAACATTTCGCCGCTGTACATCCACAGCGCGTTGGCGGCGGCCTGGGTTTTCGCATGGCTTTCGGCGGTGCCGTCGCCGAGGCGCACCACCAAATCTCCGCTGCGGCGCAAGTGATAGGTCACTTCCTTGATCGATTTCTCGGCCACTTCCGCGATGCGCGCATCGCTCGCTGCCAGCAAGCCGCGCAGCAGGAAGTAGTGCCAGCTGTCGAAAAAGAACTGGCGCATCATGGTGTCGGCGTAATTGCCGTTCGGCTGTTCCAGCAGCAGGCAATTCTTGAAGTCGTGCGCGTCGCGCAGGTAGGCGATCTGGTCTTCGTCGCGGCCGGCGCCTTCCAGTTCGGCGGCGTAGCCGTACCACAGGCGGGTCTGGCCCAGCAGGTCGAGCGCGACGTTGGTCAGCGCCATGTCCTCTTCCAGCGCCGGTCCCTTGCCGCACAGTTGCGACAATTGCTGGCTCAGGATCAGCGCATTGTCGCCCAGGCGCAGCAGGTAATTGACTTTATGCTCCACGGTGGCGCTCCGCTTACAGGTTCTTGACTTCTTCCGGCATCGGGAAGAAGGTCGGATGGCGGTAGACTTTGCTGTTCGACGGGTCGAACAGCGCCCCCTTGTCGGCGGGACTGCTGGCGACGATATCGGCGGCGCGCACCACCCAGATGCTGACGCCTTCGTTGCGGCGGGTGTACACGTCGCGCGCATTGTTGAGCGCCATTTCGGCATCCGGCGCGTGCAGGCTGCCGACGTGCTTATGCGCCAGGCCGTGCTGGCTGCGAATGAAGATTTCCCACAATGGCCATTCCTTGCTCATCACCTGCTCCTGTAAATATTTCTCCAAGCTTGCCGGATTACGCGCTGTGCGCCAATCCGGCCTACGCGGCTCTGGCGGCGGCCTGTTTATCGGCGTAGGCGACCAGCGCGTCGCGGAACCAGGCGCCGTCTTCATACGCCTTGACGCGGGTCGCCAGCCGTTCGCGGTTGCAGGGGCCGTTGCCCTTCAAGACGTTGTGGAATTCGGACCAGTCGATCGCGCCGAATTGGTAGTGGCCGGTCTGCTGGTTGAATCGCAAGTCCGGGTCCGGCACGGTCAAGCCGAGGTACTCGATTTGCGGCACGGTCTGGTCGACCATGCGCTGGCGCAGCTCATCGTTGGAAAACAGCTTGATGCGCCATAACGCCGACTGGGCGCTGTTGACCGATGCGGCGTCGGACGGGCCGAACATCATCAGCGCCGGCCACCACCAGCGGTTCAGCGCATCTTGCGCCATCGCCTTCTGGGCCGCGCTGCCTTTGCACAGCGCCATCATGATGTCGTAGCCCTGGCGCGCATGGAACGACTCTTCCTTGCAGACGCGCACCATCGCGCGCGCATACGGGCCGTACGAACAGCGGCATAGCGGAATCTGGTTGATGATGGCCGAGCCATCGACCAGCCAGCCGATGGCGCCCATGTCGGCCCAGCTCAGCGTCGGGTAATTGAAGATGCTGGAATATTTGGCCTTGCCGGAATGCAGCGCGGCCAGCAATTCGTCGCGCGACACGCCCAGCGTTTCGGCCGCGCTGTACAGGTACAGGCCGTGGCCGGCTTCGTCTTGTATCTTGGCCAGCAAGATCGATTTGCGTTTCAGCGTCGGCGCGCGGGTCACCCAGTTACCTTCTGGCAATTGGCCGACGATTTCCGAATGCGCGTGCTGCGAAATCTGGCGGATCAGGGTTTTGCGATACGCGTCGGGCATCCAGTCCTTCGCTTCGATCTTGATGCCGGCATCGATGCGCGCCTGGAATTGCTGCTCGTCCGCGTCCATGGCGTCGGGCGAACGAACGTTTTTCAGACCGGTTTCCACCATTTGTGCATACATGATCATGCTCCAAGTCATTTTTTACGCAGTCATGCGCATCGGATGAACAGATAATACGATACAAAATTAAATTTGCATACACCATATTTGAGTCATATTGAAAATCCGTATCCCATCTTTCCTTTCTAGCGCTACTTTCTGCACGTATCATGTTAAAAATAGTCCTGCACTTGCCTCATGGCAAAGTAAACTCGCACTGTCGGCGCCCGCGCGCCAGAAACCTCCCGGAAAGCCGATGAAGAACACCCCATGCAATGAATGGATAGCACAATTCCTGGCCAGCGATCCGCCGCGCTCGAAGTCGCTGGTGACCACCATTTTTGGCGACGCCATCGTGCCGCACGGCGGTCTGGTGTGGCTAGGCAGCCTGATCGAATTGCTGGCGCCGTTCGGCGTCAATGACCGCTTGCTGCGTACCAGTGTGTTCCGGCTGGCGCAGGAAGGCTGGCTGGGCGCCAGCCGCGACGGCCGCCGCAGCGCGTATGCGGTCACGCCGGAAGCGCTGGGACGTTTCATGCGCGCATTGCGGCGCATCTATGCGCCACTGGTATTGCACTGGGATGGCAGCTGGACGCTGGTGATGGGACCGGCCGGCAGCATCGATGCCGCCGAGCGCAGTTCGATGCGCAAGGAAATGCTGTGGGAAGGGTATAGCGCCATCGGACCCGGCCTGTTCGGCCATCCGGCCGGCGACCCGGCGGTGCTGGAAGACATGCTGCAACGTAACGGCGTGCAGGGCAAGCTGTACATCTGCCAGGCAAAGGAATTGCCCGGCGTCAGCCAGCGCCCGTTGCGCGAGATGGTCGCCGATTGCTGGGACTTGTCCGGCGTAATCCACGACTACCGGCGTTTCATCGTCCAGTTCCAGCCATTGCTGGCCTTGCTCGAAACCGACAGCGACATTGCCCCCGAGCAAGCGTTTGTGGTCCGCTCGCTGCTGATTCACGCCTACCGCCGGGTGCAATTGCACGACCCGCAATTGCCGGTCGAACTCTTGCCGGACCCATGGCCCGGCGCGCAAGCGTATGCATTGGTCCGTGCCATCTACCGCCTGATTTACCGCGCCGCCGAAGAACACATCATGACGACGCTGCGCCGCGAAGACGCACAGTCGCCGGCGGCGGAAGCGTCGTTTTACCAGCGCTTCGGCGGTTTGCTGGCCTAGCACTCAAGCATGCCCATCAGCTGACATTCTTCCCCTGCACCACCAGCCGGCCCGCCGCCAGCAAGTCCTGGCCGGCTTTTTCCAGCGCATTGACTTGTACCTGCATGGCGTCGACCATCGCAATCGAAAAAGCGAATTCGGCCGGCGTGGTATAGCCGGGGAAACGTATGATCTTCAACAGATCCTTGAGTGTCGTGCCTTGCCCGAGATGCGCCAGCGCATCGCTGAGGTCGCTGATTTTCTTATCCAGTATTTTGATGTGATTCTTATCGTCCGCCATGATGGCCTCCTGATTTCCTGTCTAGCTTGAAATGCCGCGCCGGCATGATCCGTCCGATACGGCGCCCGGCTGCCGCACGCCGGCAGCCATTCACCAAATTAGCAAACCGGGAAGCGCGCGGTTTGCGCTGGCGCAGAAAAACGCAGCCTCAAACAAGTCTGGCGATCCATCCGGGCATTACGATCAGTCAAAGCTAGTATCATGGCGCCAGGTACCCTGCCGCACAGCGGATTCATTCATAAAATCACCAGGAATTATTGTATGCCTATTAAAATCAGCCATCAATTTGACGCCGGCGCCATCGACGTGCTGAGCGCAAGCGCCCCGCAGGCGATCCAGCTGAACATCCGCAAGGATTCCCACGCGGACATCACGCAGTGGTTTTATTTCCGCCTGCAAGGCGCACAAGCGACGCCGTGCAAGATCAGCTTCATGAACGCCGGCAAGTCCGCCTATCCGGCCGGCTGGGTCGATTATCAGGCCGTGGCCAGCTATGACCGCGAAACCTGGTTCCGCGTGCCGACCAGCTACGACGGCACGGTGATGACCATCGACCATACGCCGGAAGGCGACAGCGTGTATTACGCCTACTTCGAACCGTATCCATGGGACCGCCACCTGGCCCTGATCGACAGCGCGCAATCATCGCCGCTGGTGCAACTGCTCGATTTGGGCAATACCATCGAAGGCCGCGATATGAACGTGCTGGTGGTCGGCGATCCGGAAGCGGAGAAAAAAGTGTGGGTCATCGCGCGCCAGCACCCGGGCGAAACAATGGCGGAATGGTTTGTCGAAGGCATGCTGGACGCCTTGCTGGACAGCGCCAATCCGTTTGCCCGTCAATTGCTGCAAGACGCCGTGTTTTACGTGGTGCCGAACATGAACCCGGACGGCTCGGTGCACGGCAACCTGCGCACCAACGCGGCCGGCGCCAACCTGAACCGCGAATGGATGACGCCAAGCCTGGAGCGCAGCCCGGAAGTATTCCTGGTGAAAAACAAGATGCATGAAATCGGCTGCGACCTGTTCCTCGACGTGCATGGAGACGAAGGCTTGCCGTATGTATTCGTGGCCGGCAGCAATGCGCTGGAGAATTTCACTGCTGAACAAAAGGCCGAGCAAGACCGTTTCATCGCCGATTTCAAGATCGCCAGCCCGGACTTCCAGGACGTGCACGGTTATCCGGACGCGCCATTCACGCCGGAAGTGCTGACCATGGGTTCGCCGCACATCACGCACGCCTTCGGCTGCCTGTCGCTGACGCTGGAATTGCCGTTCAAGGACAACGCCAACGATCCCGACCCGCAAGCCGGCTGGAGCGGCGCGCGCAGCGCCAACCTGGGACAGGCGGTGCTGCAACCGATCCTGAGCTCGCTGCGCGCTTAAGAGCGTCTGACAAAACATGCATGGCAGCGTTGCATTGCCTTGTCGTACATTCGTACTGCCTACGACAATGCGCCTTGCCCTGAACGTTGTGTTAGACGCTGCAAGATAGATGCAAAACGGGTGCAGGCGGGGTCTGGACGATCCCGGCGGCACCCGCTGCGGCACCCCTGACGGCGGGGATCACCTGAATTACATCAGCCGCCAGCCACCACCATGTTCTCGATCAGGATCGAACCGGTTTGCTTGGTGCCGCGCCTCAGGACGTCGGCGCCGATCGCGACGATCTGGCCCAGCATGTCCTTCATGTTGCCGGCGATGGTGATTTCTTCGACCGGGTATTGAATCACGCCATTTTCGACCCAGAAGCCGGATGCGCCGCGCGAATAGTCGCCAGTCACGTAGTTGGTGCCCTGGCCCATCAATTCGGTGACCAGCAAGCCGGTGCCCATTTTCTTGAGCATCGCGACAAAGTCGTCGCTGCGCTTGGTCTTGCTGGACGTCATCGACAGATTATGCGAACCGCCCGCATTGCCGGTGGTTTGCATGCCCAGCTTGCGCGCCGAATAGGTCGACAAGAAATAACCTTGCACCACGCCATTCTTGACCACGTCGCGCTTGAAGGTTTTGACGCCTTCCTCATCGAACGGCGCCGAACCGACGCCGCCGACCACGTGCGGGTCTTCGACGATCTGTACGTGCGATGGCAATACTTGTTTACCCAGCGAATCGAGCAAGAACGTCGATTTACGGTACAGCGCGCCGCCCGAGGTGGCCTGGACGAACGCGCCCAGCAAACCGGCGGCCAGCGGCGCCTCGAACAGCACCGGGCAATTGCGGGTCTCCAGTTTGCGCGCATTCAGGCGCGATAAGGCGCGTTCGGCGGCGTAACGGCCGATTTCTTCCGGTTTCGACATCTTGCGGGCGTCGCGCACCGACGAATACCAGTCGTCGCGCTGCATCTTGGCGCCCTTGCCGGCGATCGGCGCGACCGACAGCGTGTGGCGCGAGAAGGGATAACCGCCGATGAAGCCACGCGAGTTGGCCGACACGAAATGCGATTGCTGCACATGCACGCCGGCGCCTTCGCTATTGGTGATGCGCGGATCGACGGCGAAGGCGGCCGCTTCGGCGCGTTGCGCCAGCATCACGGCTTCTTCGGCGGAAATCAGCCACGGATAAAACAGTTTCAAGTCGCGCGGCGCCATTTCCAGCATCTCGGCGTCGGCCAGGCCGGCGCAATCGTCCTCGGCGGTGAAGCGGGCGATATTGTAGGCGGCGTCGACCGTGTCGCGCAGCGCGGCTGGCGAAAAGTCGGACGTGCTGGCATTACCGCGCTTATTGCCGATAAATACAGTCACACCCATGCCCTTGTCTTTATTTTGCTCGATCGTCTCGATCTTGCCTTTACGTACAGAAACCGACAAACCACCGCCTTCGCTGATCTCGACAGCGGCATCGGTGCCGCCTTTTTCCCGGGCAAACGTCAAAACATCGCGCGCGAGTTGTTTCAATTGATCCTGGCTGTGGGTAAATACGGAGTCGTTCATGAGCTGTTTTCTTCGTAAGGCCATTAAAACAGTTATCATAGCAGTCGTTTACAGTTTACAGGTGCGGCCACACGCCAAACCTACAGTTATCATGCCAAATCCAAACCGGGGAGCTTGCGGCTTCCAATCCTCCGAATTCGAGCAAGAGTACGAGCGCCCATCGAAATCGGAACTCAAGCGTCAAATGACCGTCCTGCAAAAGCTGGGCGAAGAGCTCGTCAATGAAGCCCGCGACCGCGTCAAGCGCGTGCCGATGCCGGAAGATGTGCGCGACGCCATCCTCGAATGCCAGCTGATCAAGGATCACGAAGGCCGCCGCCGCCAGTTGCAATTCGTCGGCAAGAAGATGCGCACGCTCGATGAAGAAGAAGTTGCCGCGATCCAGCGCACCATCGACAGCTGGAAAGGCTTGTCGAAAGCCGACACCGCCGCGATGCACGCGATGGAGCGCCGGCGCGACAAGTTGCTGAGCGACGACAAGGCGCTGACCGTGCTACTGTCGGAAAATCCGGAACTCGACGTGCAGCACTTGCGCACCCTGATCCGCAATGCACGCAAGGAACAGGCCGAGAACAAGCCGCCGAAAGCGTACCGCGAGATTTTCCAGATCCTCAAGCAAATCGCCAAGAAAGCCAATGGCGGCAAGGCTGAGGCCGAGGAAGGCGAAGAAGAGAGCGACGCTGCGGAAGAAGAATAATCCCCGCATGGCTTTCGATATCGACAAAACCGGGACAATAACCCGGTTTTGTGGTTTTTAAGACCAGACAGGTATTAGGTGTTATATGACGACAAATGAACTCGTGATCGGCCTGGTGTCGGTCTCCGACCGCGCCAGCGATGGCGTCTATGAAGACCAGGGCATCCCGGCGCTGCAAAGCTGGCTGGCCAGTGCGCTGACCACGCCGTACCGGCTGGAAACCCGCCTGATTCCGGACGACCGCGGCAAGATCGAAAATACCTTGATCGACCTGGTCGACCTGAGCCATTGCCATTTGATCTTGACCACCGGCGGCACCGGCCCGGCCCGGCGCGATGTGACGCCGGAAGCGACGCTGGCGGCCGGCACCCGTGAAATGCCCGGCTTCGGCGAGCAAATGCGCCAGATCAGCCTGCATTTCGTGCCCACCGCGATCTTGTCGCGCCAGGTGGCGGTGCTGCGCGAAACGCCCGACCATGCGGCGCTGATCATGAACTTGCCCGGCCAGCCGAAAGCCATCAAGGAAACCCTGGAAGGCTTGAAGGATGCCGACGGCAAGCAGATCGCTGGCGGCATCTTCGCCGCCGTGCCGTATTGCATCGACCTGATCGGCGGTCCGTACATGGAAACCGACCCGGCCGTCTGTAAAGCCTTCCGTCCCAAATCGGCGCTGCGCCCGGCGTCCACTCCACCACAGGAAAATTCATGAGCACATTGCTGGAAACCATAGAACTCGACTCCGCGCCGAACCCGACCGTCGCTATCATCTGGATGCATGGCCTGGGCGCCGATGGCAATGATTTCGTGCCGCTGGTGAAAGAACTGGACTTGTCGGGCTGCCCGGCGATCCGCTTCATCTTCCCCAGCGCCAACGTGATCCCGGTGACGGTCAATGGCGGCTACCAGATGCGCGCCTGGTACGACATCGTCGCCATCGACCTGGTGCGGCGCGAAGACGAAGCGGGCTTGCGCTCGTCGCAACGGCAAGTCGAAGCGCTGATCGCGCGCGAAAAGGCACGCGGCATTCCAGCCAGCCGCATCATCCTGGCCGGCTTTTCGCAAGGCTGCGCGATGACCTTGCAAACCGGTTTGCGCCATCCGGAACAACTGGCGGGCTTGATGTGCTTGTCGGGCTACCTGCCGCTGGCCGACAAGACCGCCGCCGAAATCCAGCCGGCCAGCCTGGCGACCCCGATTTTCATGGCGCACGGCAGCGCCGATCCGGTGGTCGGTTTGAACCGCGGCGAGCAATCGCGCGACGCCTTGGCGGCGCTGGGTTACAAAGTGGAATGGCATGAATATCGCATGCAACATTCGCTGTGCCAGGAAGAAATTGACGATATTGGCATCTGGCTGAAGAAAGTGCTGGCCGCTTAAGCCATCCTCCATGACAAAAAAAGCGGGTTTCTCTTGATAGAGAAACCCGCTTTTTCTTAGTCAGCAAGCGGCTTGTACATCACCATGCTGGTCGGCTGATAGCCGAGTTTGGCATACAAGGCTTGCGCCGATGCATTGTGCCCAAACACATGCAGTTCCACGCCAGCCAGTCCCAGCTTGCGCACCTCGTGTTCCAGCGCAATAAAAGCGCTGCTGGCATACCCCTTGCGGCGATGCCCGGACTTGATCCCCACGTCATACACATAGGCGATGCGCCGGCCGGCGCGCTCCCTGGCCGCGATCCACAGGGATCCGACGGCGATCGACTCGGCATCGTCCCATATCGTAAAGAAATGGTGATCCACCGTCGCCAAGCCATCGGGTAACAAGTGACCGAATACTGCTTGTGCCAGACCGGGCGCCTCGTGTTCCATCCACTCTCCGGCGGACACTTTTTCAGCCGCGTACTGTGGGATACCTTCAGCGAGATACGCCAGATAGTCGCTAGCGCTCATCGGCAGCAAGACGACCATGCTGTCCCTGTTAAGCTTGCCAGGCGACAACATCTTGCTGTTGCTCGCCGAGGCCGGCGATACCCAGGCGCAAGCTGTCGCCCTTTTTCAAGAAACGCTGCGGCTTGCGGCCCTGGCCGACGCCTGGCGGGGTACCGGTGGCGATGATGTCGCCCGGTTCCAGCGTCATGAATTGCGACAGGTAGCTGACCAGTTTCGCGACCGGAAAAATCATCGTCTCGGTGCTGCCGGTTTGCATGCGCTTGCCATTCAATTCCAGGTACAGGTCGAGCCGCTGCACGTCGATGACTTCATCGCGCGTCACCAGCCACGGGCCGACCGGGCCGAAGGTGTCGCACCCCTTGCCCTTGTCCCATTGCGGGCCGCGCTCCAATTGATATGAACGCTCGGACAAGTCATTGACGACGCAATAACCGGCGACAAATTTAAGCGCGTCTTCTTCGCTGACATATTGCGCGCGGGTACCAATGACGACGCCCAGCTCGACTTCCCAGTCGGTCTTCTTGGAGCCTTTCGGCAACACCACATTATCGTCCGGACCGGACAGGCAACTGATCGCCTTCATGAAGACGATCGGTTCGGCCGGCAAGGCCATGCCGGCTTCAGCGGCGTGGTCGGCGTAGTTCAAGCCGATGCCGATGAATTTGCCGATGCCGGCCAGCGGCACGCCGAAACGGGGATTACCGCGCACCAGGGGCAAGGTTTTTTGATCGACCTTGCTCAGTTTGCGCAGCGCCTTGTCGGACAGCTGGGCGGCATCGATATCGCTGACAATAGCGGACAAATCACGCAATTTGCCTTCTTCATCGATCAGGCCCGGTTTTTCTTTGCCGGGACGGCCGTAACGAACCAGTTTCATATTCTTCCTTGGAGTTAATTATTGCAGTTACCTCCATTTTACCGGATGCCACAGCCTGCCTGCGCTCCGCCATTCTGCCGCGCTGGTATTGACGGATGAAAAACCAGATCAGTCCCGGCAGTTGCAGCAATACCAGCACGCCGAACGCAGCCTGGTAAGCCACTGCCGGATATTGCTGGTGTGCATTGACATGCCAGAAACCGAGTATCATGCCAAAACCGGCTTGCACCACAAACGCGCCGCTAAAGATCAGCAAGTTCAGGCAGGTGGAAGCGCGCCCGGTCAGCGCCGGCGGCATGCTTTGCGCAACGATCGCATATTCCAGTCCGGTAATCGTGCCGACCAGCGTAAACAATACTGACAGCAACTGGAAACTGGGCGCGTGGTTGATCACGAAAGCGATTTGCACGGCGATAAAAATGACGATGCCGCCGGCCGCCACGTTGACCGGCTGGATGCCGCGCCGTCCCAGCCATTCGGTCAGCATGCCGACGCCGATGGCGCCGAAGATGATCGCCGCCATGCTCAAGTACAATAAATAAGCGACCGCGTCGCCGGAAAAGCCGGCCACATCGTTCAGCCATTTGCCGATCCACAAACCCTGCACGCCAAAAAATATGGTGTGCGGAATCAGGATCAGCGACACCGTATCGCGAAAGGCCGGGTCGCGGTACACGTCCAGCACGCTGCTGCGGCTGGCCGGTTTGCGCACCGTGCTGGCGGCTTTCGGCGTCAACAGGAAAATCAGCAAACCGATGATGGCGATGCCGCCGGCCAGCATGTAAAACACGCCGCGCCAATCGGTGAACTCCAGCGCCATCTTGACCGGCAAGGTGGCCGACGCCGCGCCCAGGCCACCGACGGCGATCAGGTAGCCGTGTACCGATGGCAACTTGGACGGCGCGATCCAGGTGGAAATCGCTTTCACGGCCGACATGAAACACCCGCCCAAGCCCAGCCCCATGACGGCGCGCGCACACAGCAAATCGGTAAAATTCTGGCCCCGGCTAAACATCCATACACCGAGCGCGGCCACGCCCATCAACAGCAATTGCACTGTGCGCGGACCGTAGCGGTCCAGCGCTATGCCGATTGGCAATTGTGCCAGCGCAAATGCAAAGAAAAAGGCGCTGGTCAGCAAACCCAGTTCGGACGGTGTCAACGGCATTGCCGCCAACAAGTCCGACATCAGCACGGCATTGACGGTACGCATCAAACTAGAGAAAAAATGCCCCAGCGCGAACGGCAGGAACACCAGGAAAAAAACAGCGGCGCCGGACAGTTGTTCCGCTGGCGCCGCCGGCTTTTCATCACCCATGGAATCTCCCGGCTTAAGCCACGGTGCGCTCGGCATTTTCAACATGCTGCGGATGGCTGTCGCCGCGCGCCTGCTGCAGCGGGATCACCTTGTGGCCAGCCGGCTCGTCCATCTCAAAGAAGAATTTTTCCTGGCCGAAAGCCGGCTTCAAATGATCCAGCCAGGTCGCTTCGGCATCGAACCTGGCATAAAACGGCCGCCGTACCCAGTCCGGGTTACGCGCCTGCAGGAATTGCAGCGCGAATACTTTTTCACCACGAATGGTGACCACGCCATCGATCACCACCTTGCCGGGAAACGCGCTCATCGATGGCCCGCGCACCGTGCGCGACAAGCCGGACACCATTTGATACGCGGCCTGGAAGATTTCGTGTGCCTTAACCAGCGGCAACTCAAAATAATTGCGCGGCCCGGTATCGCGCTCGACAAACATATAGTACGGCACCGCGCCCAGCCGCACCCCGGTTTGCCACAACTCGGCCCAGCTTTTCGGGTCTTCATTGATGTGGCGTATCAGCGGCCCCTGCATGCGCACGGTGGCGCCGGACGACACGATACGCCGGACGGCTTGTTGCGCGATGTCCTGGCGCAACTCAACAGCGTGGCTGTAATGGCCCATCACGGCCAGGTTCTTGCCGGCCTTGACGATGCGCTCGAACAGGCGCAGCAAATCGTCGGCGTCGCGGTCGCTCACAAAACGCTGCGGCCAGTAGGCAAGCGATTTGGTGCCGATGCGAATGTTCTGGATATGTTCCAACGCCGGGTCGAGCAAGGGTTCGATATAGGCCGCCAGCGAACGGGTATTCATGATCATCGGGTCGCCGCCGGTGATCAGCACATCGGTCACTTCCGGATGCATCTTCAGGTAAGCCACCAATTCATGCGATTCCTTGGCGTCGAACTTCATGTCGTCCATGCCGACAAATTGCGGCCAGCGGAAGCAGAAGGTGCAATAGGCGTGGCACGTCTGGCCGGCGCTGGGGAAGAACAGCACGGTCTGGTCATATTTATGCTGCAAGCCGCGCAACGGCGCATCATTTACGCGCGGCACGTTGTGCGTCATTTGCCCGGCCGGGTGCGGATTCATGCGCATCCGCAAGCCATGCACATATTTGGCGATCTCGGCCGGGTCTTGCCGCACCAGCACCAGGTCGCGCAAATGCTGGTAATCGGCGGCATCGAGCATATCGCGGTGCGGAAAGGTCAAACGGTAGATCGGATCATCGGGGATGTTATTCCAGTCGATCAATTGGTCCATCACATATTCATTGGTACGGAATGGCAACACGTGCGATACCACCTGCACCGCCTCGCGCTGTTCCTGATCCAGCCATTGCCACTGCCGGGACTGGCTGATGGTTTGCCGTGTGTACGGTTTGAATTTGACGGCGACGGGCTCTGCGCTCATGCGTACTCCAATGAAAGAGGAAGGTAATTTCGATCAAATGTGGCCAAGTTCGATCAATCTCATCAAAATCAATTCGATTGGCGGCAACACTAAGAAACTTCATCATAGGCCGCCGCCATTTTCCCCAATTGCCGAAAATCAACGATTACTGCAATTCATACACACCTATTGCAGGAATCGGTATGGTTCCCACGGGCAACCCTCAAGTTTGTTCTAGCGCAACTCCTATGCAGAAGGCACGTCGTACATTACGACTGAGCAATAACCGGCCACGCTCGGGCCTTGATCATTTGCAAAGGGACACCACGATGAAACGATTACTCACCGGCACTTTGCTGTGCCTGTTTTTTGCCAGCGCCGGCGCAGCCATCGAACCGAGCGAAAAAGACGCCATCGCCATGGCCGAACGCGGCGCCGCCTTCATCAAGGCAAACGGCAAAGAAGAAATGATGAAAAAAATCAGCGCCAAGGATCCAGAGTTCGTCCAGGGTTCGCTGTATGTCGACATGCGCGACATCAATACCGGCATCGTGCTGGCGCACCCGATCAATCCCTCCATCGTCGGCAAGGATTTGACCGATGTGCCGGACGCCAATGGCAAACGCTATCGGCGCGAAATCATTGAATTGGCACAAAAAAAAGGCAAGGGCTGGGTCGATTACCAATATAAAAATCCGACCACCGGCAAGATCGAACCCAAGACCACCTACATCTTGCGGGTCGGCGACGTGGTGCTGGAAGCCGGTATTTACAAGAAGTAAGCAGCAAGGCTGCGGCAATGCTGCTGCGGTGTAATCATCGTCACTGTCGGGAGCAAATATGCTGAAAAGATTACGCATCGGACCAAAATTATTACTGGCGCCTTGTCTGGTGCTAATCTTGCTGATTGCCAGCTCCGGCGCCGCGTATTACGGCATGGTGCGCCAGAATGCCTCGATGGAAAACATGGTCAAAGTGCGCCTGACGCATTTGCAGGCGGCGGCCGACGTGGCTGGCGACACCAAATATGTGCATTCGAATATCTATCAATTACTGGCCTGGATCAACGGCAATTTTGCGCAAAACCGGCTCGATGCCTTGTCGCAGCAAATCAAGAGCCGTCACGCCGCCATCGAACAGCAGCTGACCAGCCTGGCCAGGGTGTCCTCGCCTGCCGAACGCAGCCTGGTCGATGCGGCCATGGTTGCGCTGTCGGCTTACCGCAAGGCCGTGCTCGACACCATGGAAATAGCGCACATGGATTTATCGATCGCCGCCAATTCCATGAGCAAGGCTGAAACCCAGTTTGTCCAGTTGAATGAACAACTGGTGAAACTGTCCACGCTGGAAAAAACCCTCAGTAGCCAGGCCCATCAGGAAGCAACCGCGGAATTCCATACGCTGGGCTTGAGCTTGTGCCTGCTGGTGTTGCTGTCGATTGCCTTGTCGATTGTCGTCACGATGACAGTGCGCAAGGCCATGTTACGTGAGATCCGCGGCATTTCCGACGTGGTGGTCGACCTGGCCGCCGGCAAGCTGACCGTGGCGGCGCAGAACCAGGGCAGCGATGAAATCGCCGAAACATCGCGTGTCCTCGACCAAAGCATTGCCAACCTGAACCAGACCTTGCGCACCATCCGCTCCTCGGTGCAGTCGATCGATACCGCATCGCATGAAATTGCCGTCGGCAATATGGACTTGTCGGCCCGCACCGAAATGCAGGCGGGATCGCTGGAGCAAACCGCCAGCGCGATGGAAACCCTGACCGTGGCCGTCAAGGACAATGCCGACAATGCGCGCCAGGCGTGCGAGCTGGCCGCAAAAGCATCGTCGCTGGCCATCAAGGGGGGCCAGGCGATGGACCAGGCGGTAACGACGATGGCAACGATACGCGCCAATTCGCGCCAGATCGTCGATATTATCGGCGTGATCGACGGTATTTCCTTCCAGACCAATATCCTGGCGCTGAACGCCGCGGTCGAAGCGGCGCGAGCCGGCGAACAGGGCCGGGGCTTTGCGGTGGTGGCGTCGGAAGTGCGCACGCTGGCGCACCGCTCGGCCGCCGCCGCCAAGGAAATCAAGGCACTGATCGCCACGTCGGTCACCACCATCGACGGCGGCAGCGCCTCGGTGCATGAGGCCGGCAACAGCATGGGCGCCATCGTGACCTCGGTCAAGCAAGTCAATGAAATCATCGAGCGCATCAGCACAGCCAGCGCGGAACAGGCCGAAGGGATTGCCGAGGTGAATCAGGCGGTGACCCAGATGGATGATGTGACCCAGCAAAATGCGGCGCTGGTGGAACAAGCTGCCGCCGCGGCCGCCAGCTTGCAAGACCAGGCCGTCAAACTGTCCACGGCGGTGTCGGTCTTTACGCTGGACCATGCGCTGGCCAAGAGCGCGCTGGTGGTGCATACAACCCGGCCGAACAAAGCGTCGCCCAAAAGCCAGCAAGCCGATATCGAACGGCGCGCGGCGGCCAGCCGGATGCGCGGCCAGGACCGGCGCGCGGACAAGCATTTGTCTGGCACCAAACTGGAAGCCTAGTAAGAGCCTATCCCAGTAGATGAATACGTCCCCTGCTGGCGCCCCTCAGCAGCGGGGACTGCGTTGATCGTCGTCGCGTGGCCCGCCACGCTTCCTCTTCACGCCTGATCCGCGCTGCTGATGCACTGCCGGCAGAAGACGCTCACTACTGGGATAGGCTCTGAGAACTAAACTTTCATCGGTTTGCTTAAAAAACGCGAACCGGCCAGCACAAACCGCCACGGCATCTCGACCGCCCTGGAAATGCCGATGCGCGGTCCGGCCAGCACGGCGACCGGACCGGCGGCGGCGATCAACTCGAAGGGCGGCTGGTCCAGCGCCTTGCCGTTCGAGGCGATATTCACCGCCAGCGCCTGGCACACCTTGCCCGGCCCCGAACACAACAGCCGCGCATCGGCGTCGGGGGGCAATTTACGCCGCTGGCGCATCAGGTCCAGTCCGGCCAGCGGCTGCAGCGCGCGGATCAGTACGCCAGCACCATGCCCATGCTCACGGCATACAAAATTCAGGCACCAGTGCATGCCGTAGGAACGATAGATATAAGCGTGTGCCGGCGCCCCGAACATCGCGATATTGCGCGTGGTCGGTCCGCCAAAAGTATGCGAGGCGGGATCCAGCAAGTCATACGCCTCGGTTTCGACGATGCGCCCGCCGACACCATTGACCAGCAAGGTCACGCCGATCAGTTGCTGCGCCACTTGGGGAGAGTCGGCGCCAAAATCAATACCAGCCAGGAGAGAGTTCATGCAGTTATTGTATGCCACCTTGCACGATCAGCTCGCCTTGCCAAATACTTACTTTTAAAACATTTTCAAAAAAGAAAAGGTATCTGCGTGACATGATAAAAAACTGTTTCGCAACACGGTATGGCTATAAAATCTTTCTTTTTTAAACAAATCAGTAATAATTTGACTCTATTGCCGCTCATAAACGGCGATAATCGAAGCCGCATCAAACAGGCCGGCGAGCGGTTTCTGTTGTTGCGCGGCATGCATACCAATTCATTTTATTCAAAGAAGATAATGACGAAAGCGGCAGGGAACGCAATGGCGATAGCAGTTGATGTTGATCAGGTCGATGCGTTGATGCGGTCGATCCGTATTCCTCCCCGCCCCAGCCTGCTTGTCGATCTGCAACGCGAACTGGCGCAACAAGATCCGTCGCCGCGCCGCATCGCGCAAATCATCGGCGACGACGTCGGCATGTCCGGCGCCTTGCTGAAACTGGCCAACTCCCCTTTTTATGGCGCCGCGCGCAAGGCCAAGTCGGTCGAGCAAGGCATCAATTTCCTTGGCATTAACCAATGCAGCGCGCTGATGACCGGCTTGCTGGCGCGCCAGGCGATCGACGCCGAAAGCGGCGCGCTGAATCACTTTTGGGACACGTCGGCCAAACGCGCGCGCGCCGTGGTGTTTATCTCGCGCAAGCTGCGCCTGGCCCCGCCCGATATCGCCCACACCTTCGGCCTGTTTTGCGATATCGGCGTGCCCTTGCTGATGAACCGTTTTACTGACTACGTGCATACCTTCGCGGCGGCCAGCAATGATCCCGAGAACGCTTTCACGGCAGTGGAAGATGCGCGCCACCAGACCAATCATGCCGCGATCGGCTGTTTGCTGGCCCGCAACTGGGGCTTGTCGGCCGATGTTTCCTGGGCCATCTTGCTGCACCACGATTACCGCGTGCTGGAAGACTCATCGACCGACGACGCGATCCGTTCGCTGGTGGCGGCGTCGCTGCTGGCCGAAAAAGGCATACAGCGCTACCATGGCAACAGCAGCTCGGTGGAATGGGACAAGGGCGGCGACCGCGCCTGCCGGCACCTCGGTTTGACGCATGAAGAAGCGACCGACTTGCTCGACGAATTGCACGAAATGTTCGATACCGATACCTGATTTTAAGCCAGACCTGATCCGGCCTTCCTTCGGCGCGCCACGGCGGCCGCACTCGCAGTTGCACTTTTAATCAAATAAACATGCCAAAAAACAAGCGCCCCGTTCCCCGCAAATCGAGCAATACGCCAGAAGACAAGGATGAAGCGTTCACCCAATCCCTGTGCGACCTGGCGCTCGACCTGGTCGAGCAAGAGGACAGCGACACCAAGAGCGAGGAGCTGCGCCAGAAGGAAATCGATTTCCAGCGTTTGATCCGCAAAAACCTGAATCAAAAGAAAGATGAAGTCTTGTACGACGCGATCGAGCGCGCCAAGTACGAAGACGTCGAAGCGTATCAATTCCTGCGCAGCAATATCGAAGAAGCCGCATCGACCGTGGTGGTGCGCCGCGTAGGTGCGCCGGCAATGGAAATCAACGCCTTCGTGGTGCCGCTGTTCGTGCACAGCACCGGCGGCTTGAAGGAAGAACAGGGTTTCCAGGACCAGCAAGCGTTTGAAGCGCTGGTCCAGAGTTTCCAGCAAGCCGAGCTGGAAAGCGCCAAGGCCAAGGTGGTGCTGATCAACCACGCATATGACTTGGCGGAAATCGACAACATTACCTACAGCCACTTGAATGAAATGGTGCGCGACGCCTGGGCCTCGATGACCGACAAGAGAATCAGCGCCACGCCGGGTCTGGAACGCAGCATTACCGGCTGGAGCGGCGCCGCGTTCGGCGCCCAAGATAACGCGGTCGAGCTGCGCTTCCTGCTCGGTTTTGCGCTGAAACGGGCCGACGATCCGTTTTACCAGGTGCCGTCGGACGAAGCGGCGGCCGACGCCTATTTCGCGGCGCGCATGGCGCGTTACCAGCAATGGACCGGCGACGTGGCCGAGCTGGTGAAACGCTGCCTGGCGCCGGCCGGCACGGCATTGCAATTGAACTTCCTGTACCAGGATTTATTCCACGGAGGCAAAGAGCAAGGCATGGCGGAATATTTCATGCTGCAAATGATGGCCGAGATTAACCAGGCGCTGGAAACCGGCAAGCTGGAGGCGGGCCAAGTCAGCGCCATCGTCGGCCCCGCCGATATCAACGGCAACATGCTGCTGCGCGTCAATCTCTACGCGGCCGATGGCGCCCTGCTGGCCAGCTCCGAAAAACCGCTCGACCTGGCGGCCGACCTGCAAGTGGAAGTCGACGATATCTGCGATGCGCTGGCGACCATCGGCGTGTCGGATCTGTCGGTAACGCTGAAGTTCGATGGCCAAGGCAAGCCGGTTGAAATTCAGCCGTATTCCTTGCAGTAAAAACTATCCCAGCAGGCTGTCAAGCGTGGAGCGAACCGGCCAGCTTGGCATGCTCATCGGCAAATTGCACCAAGGCATCGCCGGCGATACGGTAGCGCACCCATTCATCTTGCGCGGTGGCGCCGATGGCGCGGTAAAACTGGATCGCCGGTTCATTCCAGTCCAGCACGCTCCATTCAAAGCGGCCGCAACCGCTATCCCGCGCCAAGCAAGCCAAGTGGCCCAGCAATAATTTACCGGCGCCGGCGCCGCGATGCTCGGGCGATACATATAAATCTTCCAGGTACAGGCCCTTGCGGCCCAGCCAGGTGGAATAGCTGAAGAAATACACGGCAAAGCCGGCCGGCTTGCCGTCGATGCTGCAAATCAGCGCGCGGGCGGTGGCGCCGGCGGCAAACAGGCTGTGTTCGATATCGGCCAGGCTGGCCACGACTTCGTGCTCCGCCTTTTCGTAAATGGCCAATTCGGTGATGAAACCAAGGATAAGCGCTGCGTCCGCTTGTACCGCGTCGCGGATTTGAATACTCACAATAACACTCCTGATGATCGATGGGGCTTACGCTGAAGGTGGCGTAACAGAAAGTATCATAGCGCCGCGACGATACTGCATCCAGTGCATTTATTTCATAATATAATGAAAACCATGCATCCCGACCTGCGTCGCCTCGACCTGAATCTCTTACCCGTCTTCGATGCGCTGTACCGGCGGCGCTCGGTTACCGGCGCCGCCCATGAACTGGCGATGAGCGCGTCCGCGTTCAGCCACGCGCTGGCGCGGCTGCGCAGCACGCTGGGCGATGAATTATTCGTGCGCCAGGGCCAGCGCATGCAGCCGACCGTGCGTGCCGAACAGATGGCGACGCCGATTGCCGGCGCCTTGAAACTGTTGCAAGACAGTATCAGCGCGAGCCACGGCTTCGATCCCGCGACCAGCCAGCGCACCTTCGTTTTCTCGGCCACCGACTACACCACCTTCGCCGTGCTGCCCAGCCTGATCGCGCGGCTGCACATCGTGGCGCCGCAGGTGCACATCCGCATCATCTATTCCAGCCGAAAAGTGTCGATCGAAGAACTGGCGGCCGGCCGCATCGACTTTGCACTGGGTTATAGCGAAGAACGCGATCCCTTGCCGGACGGCGTGGAAGACTTCGACTGGCTGAGCGACGATTACGTGGTCATCGCCAGCCGCCATCATCCGCGCATACGGGGATCACTGACGCTGGACAATTATCTGCAAGAACGGCATGCCGTGGTGACGCCATGGAATGAAACCCGCGGCATGGTCGACCATGTGCTGGATGGGCTCGCGCTGAAGCGCGAAGTCAGCCTGCACCTGCCGACGGTGCTGGCCGCGCCGTTCATCATCGCCGGTAGCGAACTGATCATGACCATTCCGCGCCAGGCGGCGCAGACGCTGAGCGCGGCGGCCCCGGTCAGCATCTACCAGGCGCCGTTCGCGATCCCGCCCTACGCCATCAAAGTGTATTGCCACAGCAATTATTTGCGCACCGATGCCCATGCATGGATGCGCCAGGAATTGCTGAATATTGTGCCGCTCAGCGCTTGACCGGGTCTTGGGCGCATCTTAAAGATCGGCACGCCTTTATCCGGCGTAACTGCGCAGCCTGGTAAGCACCGAATACATCGTTAAACAGACAGCGTATCAACGGATCATCGACCACCTCCGCCCATTCCAAGTCCTGTTCCGTCTCGGCATCGAACACCGCATCGTTGATGCGCATATACATCGAGGTCAGCGATTCGCCCAGTTCCAGGGCCGCATACAACTTCGCGACCGGAACTTCGGTAGTCCAGGACAAACCCTCCCCTTCATCGGCCGCCGCTACCATGTCAGCGCCGTCCAGCCGGTAGCGGAAATGCGTGGCTATCCCTGCATGGTCATACACCGATAAGCGCCAGACGCGGGTTTTCCCGAAAAAACTGTCTGGCGCAAGTTCCGTTTGGCGATAGGCTTCCAGCATACCAGCCTGACAGTAATCCATCACCCGCTCGGTCTGCGCTTCCGTCAGCGGCGGGAAATGACAGGCGATGTCGGCGGTACGCGGCGGCGTGGCATTGCCATCGTAGCGATAATCGACATCTTGCTCGCCGACAGGCACAACCCAGCTCAGCGCAGGCGCCGCCTGCAACGACTGGCGATCCAGCGTCACCGATACCGAGGGATTCAACCTGAGCACCTGCGCAGCCGGCAGCGCGGCGCTCACCTCTTGCTGGAACTGCCGGTAAGTAATCGGAAAGAAGGCGTGGTTATACCAGGACCATGATTCCTGCAGGAATTGGCAAGAGCTGGGCACCACATATCTCGGATTCAATACCTTCAGTTGCTCGATCCAGTCGGCCGGCAATTCCGGCGGCGTAGCGGGATTCCTGGACGGCGACAACACTTCAATTTCGCGCATGGTCTGGAATGGCCACAGCACCATGTCCCACGGCGCCTCCCGCACCAGCGCGGACAGTGTCGCGGGGGCTATCCACGAATCGACGACGTTGAGGACATTCACGCCCGCTGCCTTGATCTGTAACATGGAATCGACATCCGCATCCAAGGCTTCGCGCGAATAAATCTCGAACGGTCCGACATGGACAGCGACGTTGGTTTGCAACTGGTAGACGTTGACGAAGCCCAGCTCCCTGACCATGGCGAACAGTTCCTCGAACAGACAATAAAGATAGATCGGCGTATTGCGATCCAGAAAATCCAGGCTGTCGAGCGAGCAATGATCGTCGTGAAAATGCGAAATGAACACGGCGGAAAAACGCACCTTGCGGATCTGTTCGTGATCGAAGCGGACTGCGGGAAAAGCATGACAATTGCGGCTGAAGGGATTTTCGAAAATCGGGTCGAACGCGATCAGCGTATCGTCGCACTCGAACACGTAGCCTGCGTGCAGGATTCTGGATATTTTTAAAGTCATGGATTCTATAAATTACGTCACGAGCTGGCGCCACAGCGCCAGCTTTTGTTCGAACGACAGCGTCGCATGGGCCGGCGAGGTCGACGGCAGCACCAGCGTCCGGTAGCCCTGCCCGGCAAATTGCGGTGCAAACTTGCCGGACGTCTGGCCATTAAAGCCGACCGTTTCCAGCAGCGGACACAATACCCGCAAGCGCGCAAAATCATTGGCGGCGGGATGGCGAATGGCGGAATCGAGACTGCCCTCGCGCTGACACGCGCCCAGCACATCCCACAAACCGAAACCGTGCGATAACAATCGCGGCAGGCGCTCGGCATACGGCAGCGCCGTTAGCGCCTCACCTGTCAAGACCGACATAATCGGCCACAGCTGATTGCGCGGATGCGCGTAATACTGCTGCGCCGCCAGCGATGCCGCACCGGGGAAACTGCCCAGTATCAAGATGCGGGTATTCGACGCGACGACTGGCGCCAGGCCAGTCAGGGAAGTAGGGGAGTGGTTCGGCATAGGCCGCCATTTTACCGGACAGGCTAGCGATACGAGCATGGCAAAAATTACGGTGTAGAATTTAAGGCAATGCAAAATAATCAATGATGGAGACTTGCCATGCCTCGCACCATCGATAGCCTGCTGTTGCAATACCGTGAAAATCACGCGAATCCGACCAATGAATTGATCCATTTCGTTTGCGTGCCGGCAATCGTGTTTGCTTTACTGGGTTTGTTGTGGAGCATACATCCGTTACTCACGCTGGCGACAAGCGCGGCCGCACTGTATTACTATTACAAACTGTCGAAACCGTTTGCGGCCGGCATGCTGCTGATGGCGCTGGTCATGCTGGGTTTGCTGCTGCTGTCGCCGCCGGAAATCGTGTTGCCGCTGTCGCTGGGGATTTTTGTGCTGGCCTGGATAGGCCAGTTCATCGGCCATAAGATAGAAGGCAAAAAACCGTCGTTTTTCGACGATGTGCGCTTTCTGCTGATCGGGCCGCTGTTCGTACTGAGTTTTTTGTACCGGCGCCTGAGAATCAGTTATTGATTTCAAAAGAACAACTATCCTGACAGTAACAGTTCCTTACTAATTAGTTATCAGAGCAAAATAGTGCAGTCTATAATTATTTCACAGCCAGCCTTCCGATCGACGCAATCGGCAGCCATATAAAAATTTTGTCCATTGGAGTTAAGCATGAAAGCACTGATCACCATCGCCCTGATTTCCACTCTTGCCGGTTGCGCTGTCGCACCGAATTCGAACACTGTCTACACCACCCGCCAGGCGCAAAGCGAGCAATCGGTTCGCCTTGCCACGGTGGAATCGGTGCGCCAGGTGACGATCGATAAAGGCTCCAGCGGCACCGGCGTGCTGGCTGGCGCGGCCCTGGGCGGCTTGGCCGGCTCGACCGTTGGCGGCGGCAAGGGTTCGATCGCCACCAGCATCATTGGCGCGATCGCCGGCGGCGCGGTCGGCCAAAACGTCGAAGCGAACGTGAACAACAAACCTGGTTTTGAAATCACGGTACGCCTGGATAACGGCGAATTGCGTTCTATCGTGCAAGATGCTGACGAAGCATTCCGTCCGGGCGAGCGTGTACGTTTGCTGTCCGACGGCCGCAAAACCCGCGTCACGCATTAATCCCGCCGGTCAGCCGAACAGCCTTGCCGCCACCGGCAAGGCTGACGGCGAGATAACATCGATCGCCAGCACAGTACTGGCGGCGGTGTAAGCAATCACTATGATGATCTTGACCTTCAGTGTCATGCTCATGGCGTGCCTTTCAAATGGCCCCGGATAACAAATTGCATAATTAATAATAATTGATATGATGGCAAAATAGTGTTCTTATGTTAATTTCCTGAGCTTGCTCAAACTAAACATCGCAACGGCAAGGTGATTGGCAGCCACGGCATCGGCGAGCCAAAAAACACGTATACTTGCCATATGTCATCTCCTCTCCTCTTCCTTATTGCCTCCCTGATCTGGGGTTCCACTTTTTTTGCCATCACCTTGCAACTCGGCGAAGTCGCGCCCGCGATATCGGTGGTGTACCGTTTCGGCCTGGCCTCGGCCGCGCTGTTCGCCTTATGTTATTTCCGCGGCGACCGCTTGCGCCTGTCCTGGAAAACCCAGTACTGGATGATGTTGCAAGGGTTTGCCACCTTCGCCCTCAGCTATGTGTGTACTTATGGTTCCGAGCAATATCTGGTGTCCGCGCTGGTCAGCGTCTTGTTTGCGCTGATGGTGTTCTGGAATCCGATTTGCAGCCGCATCGCCTTTGGCACGCCGCTGACCTGGCGCACCTGGTGCGCGGCAACGGTGGCGATGTGCGGCGTGACACTGTTGTTTTATCACTCCATTGCGTCGGCCTGGAAGGAAATCATCCACGGCGGCAGCGGTCATTTCTTGCTGGGCTTTAGTTTGGCGATGGTTGCGACCATTTCCAGTTCGGTTGGCAACGTGCTGGTGGTCAAGGTGCGCCAGCATTCGTCGAATGTGATGCTGACCATGGCGTGGGCAATGTTCTGGGGCAGCCTGATGGTGGCGGTGTGGGCCACCATCACCGGCCAGCCATGGCAATTGCCGTCCAGGCCCAGTTATTGGGCCGGCCTGTTTTACCTGGCGATTTTTGGATCGGTGATCGCTTTCAACGCTTATTTCACCCTGATCGACCGTATCGGTTCGCAAAAAGCCGTGTATATCGGCGTCGTAACGCCTGTCATTTCGGTTTTATTGTCGATCCAGATGGAGCATTACCGGCCAGGACCGAGCGAATGGGCCGGCATGATCTTGTGCCTGTCCAGCGTGGCATGGGCGCTCAAGGCGAATAATCCGGCGCCGCGCAAGACGGCTGTCGCCAATACCGCCGTGGAAGCCTGAGGTTCACAGGCAAAAAAAACCCACGAGCTAGCGGATCGTGGGCAACCCATTGTCAAGTGGGAGGGGAGATTGAATCAACGATTTCAATATACTCCGTCGATTATTTGAACTGGCGCTACTTTACAATTGCTTACCCGACCTTACAATTGGCATGCATAGGGTTACCAGGTGTTACCCGGCGTGCTTTTTGAATTATTTGCGGGGCTCAATTAACCCTCCCAGCATGCCAACACACGGCGGTGCAGCACTCGCCTCGCCGGCTTCGCGCCGGGGTTTGATCCACAGTTGATACGCCTTGATACAAGCCACGCAGCTGACAAAAGTAATAGCGACAAACATATGCATATCTCCTCGCGCGGCAGGCTCGATGCATGCCGCAATGGCGGATGGGGCGAACAATGTGCCCAAGACGAAAATCCAGTGTGGCAGTTTTCATCGTTCGGCATTTGCGTGGCCTCAAGCTTTGCCGAAACAGCGGCTTTTTTGCGCATGCGCGTGAATTGATCTTTCGCAAAGGCGAAGCGGCGGCGCTCACAGAAAATGGCGCATCGACATCCGTCAGGAGCCTGCCCATGAAAACATCGGCCAAATCCCTCACCGTATTGCTGTACCGGGCGTATCTGCGGTCGCGGCTGGAACGCTACACGCGCGACTTGCAAGCCATTGCGGCGCAACGCGAGAATGATTTTCAAGCGGAAAAAATATTACACAAGGCCGTCGTCACCGTGCGTTCCAAGCTGCACTCGCTGTGACGGCCTCGCGGGCCTGCCTGGCCTCGCATCCATCGATGGACTAGCGGCGCGGGCCGTGGATCGCCCAGCGCTCGATCATTTCAAACAATCCTTGCGTCAGCAGCGCCAGCAAGGCGGCCGGTATCGCACCGGCCAGCAACATATCGTTGTCGTTCAGCGCCAGCCCAATCGTGATGCGTTCGCCATAACCGCCGGCGCCGATGAAGGCGGCGATGGTGGCGGTGCCGACGCTCATCACCGCCGCTGTCTTGACGCCGGCCAATATCACCGGCAAGGCCAGCGGCAGGTCGACATACAGCAAACGGTCGCGGCGGCTTAAGCCCAGCGCCAGCGCGGCCAGCCGCAAGCCTTGCGGCACTTGCAAGATGCCGGTGCAGGTGTTGCGCACGATCGGCAGCAGCGCATACACAAACAGCGCGATCAGCGCCGGCACCGTGCCGATCATGCCCAATACCGGGATCAGGATCGCCAGCAGCGCCAGCGACGGCACCGTTTGCAGCACGCCGACCAGCGCCAGCACGCTTTGCCGCAAACGCGGCAGGAAGGCCGCCATGACGCCCAGCGGAATGCCGATCGCGCAGGCCAGGCCGACCGACAGCAGCACCAGCGTGATGTGCTGGCGCGTCATGCTCCACAGGCTGTCGTCGAAGATCTTGGCCAGCAAGCCGCGCCTGGCGGCTGGCGTGCCGGCCGCGGCTGGCGCCGTGCCACCGGCCGCCAGCCAGTTTTTGGCGACGCCGGCGAAACTCTTGCCGTCGATTTCGACGGCGGCGTTCAGCCCGATCATGTCGTTGGCGCTGATGCGCCCTGCCAGCGTTTGCAGCGCCGTCCATGCGGCGGGGAAACGCCGCGGCAAATCCAGCCGGTACAGCAGCATCGCATCGTAGCGCGGGAAATATCCCTGGTTGTCGTCCAGCACGCGCAAGCCGTACTGGCTGATCTTGGCGTCGGTCGAATAGATATCGATCACATCGACCTGGCGCTGGGCCAGCGCCTCGTAGGCGATGCCGTGATCCAGGCCGCTCGGCCGCTGCAGCAAGCCGTAGCGTTTGGCCAGCCCGGGCCAGCCATCGACCCGGCCGATGAATTCATGCGACAGGCCAAATTTCAATCCGGGCGATTGCGCCAGGTCGGCCAGGCTGCGCTGGGTGGCGTCCTTGCGCATCGCCAGCGCATAGGTATTGTTGAAGCCCAGCGGCACCGCCACGCCGAGGCCGAGCGGCGCCAGTTCGCGCCGCACCTGGTCGAGCGTGGCCGGTGTATCGTGTTTCAGGATTTCGCTGTTGATGGTGCCCATGTATTCGGCATACACATCGATATTGCCGGCTTGCAAAGCAGCCAGCACGATGGCGGTATTGCCGAGGCCCTGGCGGTGTTCGACCTTGACCACCGGCGCGGCCGTTTGGGTCAGGATTTCACCCAGGATATAGGATTCGGTAAAGCGCTTCGAGCCTATCTTCAAGGTGCCGCTGTCGGCTGCGGCAGCGCTGCCGCACCAGAAAAACAAGCTAAACAGCAGGAAAAACAAGGAGCCGGCGGTATTTCCAGCGTCGGGTTGAGCGCGCACGCATACTCCGGGATCGATTGGTCAGGCTGGCAAGCTTACCACCGCTGAGCGCCAGACGCCGCCATGCATTACGCCGCGGCAGGGATTCAAGCCGATTGCATACGACAAATCCGCCGGCCGGGCAATTTTCCACAGCGCAAAATCGGCCCGTTTCCCGACCTCCAAGGTTCCTGTCTCATGTTGCAAGCCGAGCGCCCGCGCCGCGTGGACGGTACAGCCGGCCAGCGCTTCTTGCGGTCTCAAGCGCCACAGCGTGCACGCCAGATTCATCGTCAGCAGCAACGAGGTCAGCGGCGACGTGCCGGGATTGCAATCGGTCGACAGCGCGATCGGCACGCCGGCCGCGCGCAAGGCGGCGACCGGCGGCTGCCTGGTCTCGCGCAAAAAATAATAGGCGCCCGGCAGCAGCACGGCGACCGTGCCATGCCGCGCCATCGCCGCGATACCGGCGTCGGACAGGTATTCCAGGTGATCGGCCGACCAGCCGCCGTAGGATGCCACCAATGCGCTGCCGCCCTGGTCGGACAGTTGTTCGGCATGCAGCTTGACCGGTATCCCCAGTTGTTGCGCGGCGCGGAACACCCGTTCGGTTTGCGCGGCTGAAAAGCCGATCCGTTCGCAAAAGGCGTCGACCGCATCGACCAGGCCGTCGCGCACCAGGACCGGCAGCATCACCTCGCACACCAAGGTGATGTAATCGTCGGCGCGGCCGGCATATTCCGGCGGCAGCGCATGCGCGCCGAGGAAACTGGTGGACACCGTCACCGGCAGCAGGCCGGCGACCTGGCGCGCCACGCGCAACATCTTGGCTTCCGATTCCAGCGACAAGCCATAACCGGACTTGATTTCCAGCGTCGTCACGCCTTCGGCCAGCAGGCTGAGGATGCGCGGCAAGCTTTGCGCCAGCAACTCGGCGTCGCTGGCGGCGCGGGTCGCGCGCACCGTCGACATGATGCCGCCGCCTGCCTTGCTGATGTCTTCATAGCTGGCGCCGTTCAGGCGCGCCTCGAACTCATCGCTGCGGTTGCCGGCGTGGACGATATGGGTGTGGCAATCGATCAAGCCCGGCGTCAGCCAGCAGCCCTGCCCGTCGATGACCTGGCCGGTGTAGTCATGGTGGGGCAGATCGGCCTGGCGGCCCAGCCAGGCGATGCGGCCATCCTTGACGGCGATCGCGCCGTCAGGGATTTCGCCGTACCCCCCGGCCATCGTCGCCAGGTGAACGTTGTTAACCAGAGTGTCCCAGTGGTGCATCAGCGCTGCCTCGTCTTCAAGTCATCAGGTCGGCCACGAACAGCGTGCCGGCTGCCGCGTCGATTGTCCATTCGGGCGCATCCGCCGCGTCCAGCAACAGCGCATCGTAGCGGCCCAGCGTAAAGTGCCCAGCACCGCCGCGCAGCTCGGCGCGCCCGCCATCGGCCAAAAATAACAGCGTGGTGCCGCTGCGCCTGGCCAGCCGGGCCGGCAAGATCACCCGCTCCAGCTGATGGCGGCAGCGGCTGCGCCGCGTCATCACATTGAAGTCGGTAGTCGCCGATGTTACGTCGGCCGTCACCGCCGCTTCGCCGGGAAACCACAGCAGCGGCTGTGCGGCCGACAACGCTACCCTGCGCTCGCCATCGAGCGTCAGCGCGACGCTGTCGCCATCGACCAGCATCAGGCTGCGGTCGATGCCGGGAAATACCGAAAACGGCCCGCTTTGGGCGATGGTCGCCAGGCTGATGCGCCAGTCGAAATCGTCGAAACCCGCGCCGTCCGGGAAGACCGCGATTTCCGTGGTGCTGCCGGCGCCGTTCTTCCACGCCGCGGGCAGTAAACTTGCATGAGGAATCAGTCTGGCCATCTCAAAACTTTCGCAATTGGGCCAGCGTCGCCTTGTAGCGCGCCGTGATGGCTTGCTGCGCCACATGGCGCTGTCCACGCACCAGCCACTGGCCGCCGGCCAGCACGTCGGCGACCAGGTTGTCGTTGCCGCAAAAAATAAAGCTGCCCAATACATCGTCGATCGCCACGCCGTGCAGATTCGGATGGTCGGCGTCGAGCACGATCAGGTCGGCCCGTTTGCCCACGGCCAGCGCACCCAGCCGGCGGCCGGACGCTTGCGCGCCGCCCTGCAAGGCGCCCCGCCACAAGAAATCGCCGACGTTGCGTATCTTGCCGCTGCTGGCGACATTGCGGCGCTGCTGATGCAGCCGCTGGCCATATTCCAGCCAGCGCAATTCTTCCACCGCTCCCTGCGAAATATGGCTGTCGCTGCCGATGCCGAAACGGCCGCCGGCATGGATAAAGTCAGCCAGCGGAAACAGGCCGTCGCCGAGGTTGGCCTCGGTGGTCGGACACAGCCCGGCCACCGCGCCGCTGGCCGCCAGTGCCGCCACTTCATCGGGCAGCAAATGGGTCGCATGCACCAGGCACCAGCGCGCATCGACCTTCACTTGTTCCAGCAGCCATTGCACCGGCCGGCGGCCGCTCCAGTTCACCGATTGCGCCACTTCCTGCTGCTGTTCGGCGATATGGATATGTACCGGCCGCTCGGCCGGCAAGGCGGCCAGCAATTGATTGATGTGCGCCGCCGAGGCGGCGCGCAGCGAATGCGGCGCCACGCCGACTTCGGTCTGGCCGTCGCGCAGCGGCTCCAGCGCCTCGACGATGGACAGCAGATCCGCGACGTCGGTCCTGAAGCGGGCTTGTTCCGGTTTCAGCGGGGTTTCGCCAAAACCGGAATAACTGTACAGCACCGGCAGCATCGTGATGCCGATGCCGGACAGGCGCGACGCCGCGATCACCCGTTCGGCGGTTTCAGCCGGATTGGCGTACAGCGCGCCGTGCGGATCGCGCTGCACATAGTGAAATTCGCACACCGCCGTATAACCGTGGCGCAGGCATTCGGAAAACAGTTGCGCCGCGATCGCCTCGATATGGTCGGGCGTGATATTGCGGGCGAAGCGGTACATCAGGTCGCGCCAGGTCCAGAAACTGTCCGGACTGTCGCCGGCCTTTTCGGTCAAGCCGCCCAGCGCGCGCTGGAACGCGTGCGAATGCAGGTTGATCATGCCCGGCAAGACATATTCGGCCTGCTCGACGGCGGCCGGCGCGACGGCTCCCGCGCTGACGCCGGTCAGGTCGCCCTGCCGGTTCCACTCCAGCAGCACGTCGCTGGCCCAGCCGTCCGGCAGCAGCGCGTGGCGCGCAAACAGCGCCGTCACGGATGACCGCCAGCCACGGCCCAATCAGCCGCCGCCTGCATCATCCGGCGCAGCAAACCCTGCACCTGCGCAGCCAAATCGGGACGATAAGCGAACGGCGCCGTTTCATCCATGTACAGCGACTGGCACATCTCCAGCTGGATCGCATGCACGTTGGAGGACGGCTGGCCGTAATGGCGCGTGATGTGGCCGCCCTTGAAACGGCCATTCACCGCAACGGTCAACCGCTGCTGCGCCAATGCCATGCCGGTCACCGCCTGCTGCAGGCCGGGCGCGCAACTGGCGCCGTCGGCAGTGCCGAAGTTCAGGTCGGGCAGCTTGCCGTCGAAGAAACGCGGCACCACCGACGCGATCGAATGCGCATCCCACAGCACCACCCGGCCGTGGATGGCCAGCATGCGGTCCAGCTCGGCCCGCAGTTGCTGGTGGTACGGTTGCCAATACAGTGCCAGACGGCGCTGCACTTCCGCCTCGTCCGGCGCCTGGCCCGGCTGGTACAGCGGTTCGCGGTGAAAGGTGTCGACCGGGCACAGGCCGGTGGTGTCCTGGCCCGGATACAGGTTGGTGTTTTCCCGCGGCCGGTTCAGGTCGATCGCATAACGCGACCAGCGCGCCGACAGTGTCGACGCGCCCATCCCGGCCAGGAACTCATGCAGGGCGACCAGATGCCAGTCGGTGTCGGCCTTCAGCAGCGCTTGCGACGTCATGCGGGCCGCGATGTCGTCCGGGATATCGGTGCCGACGTGCGGCATCGATACCAGCAAGGGAATGCAGCCCTGCGTAAATCGAAAATCCATGGTGATGTCTCCCGGTTTTTGTCTTTTCTTTTCAAGCGTACAGCGGCGCAAACAGGTTTTTGCAGGAGGCGCTCAATTCGCCCTGCAACACCATTTGCTTGGCCACTTCGATATCCGGCGCGAAGAAACGGTCGGTATCGAAGAACGGCACCTGCTGGCGCAATTGCTGGTGCACATGCTCCAGGTGCGGCGAGGTTTTCAACGGCCGGTGGAAATCGATGCCCTGGGCCGCCGCCAGCAATTCGATGCCGACGATGACGGCGGTATTGTGCGCCATGTCGTCCAGGCGGCGCGCCGCGAACGTCGCCATGCTGACGTGGTCTTCCTGGTTGGCGGAAGTCGGCAGGCTGTCGACGCTGGCCGGATGCGCCAGCGATTTGTTTTCGGACGCCAGCGCGGCGGCCGTCACGTGGGCGATCATGAAGCCGGAATTGACGCCCGGGTCGCGCACCAGGAATGGCGGCAAGCCGGACAAGGTGGCGTCGATCAGCAGCGCGATGCGGCGCTCGGCCAGGGCGCCGATTTCGGCGATCGCCAGCGCCAGCGAGTCGGCCACGAACGCCACCGGCTCGGCGTGGAAATTACCGCCCGAGACGATTTCGGCCAGTCCCGCGCCGCTGTCCGGGAAGATCAATGGATTGTCGGTGACGGCGTTCGCTTCGATCAGCAGCGTGCGGCCGGCATTGCCCAGGATGTCGAGGCAGGCGCCCATCACTTGCGGCTGGCAGCGCAGGCTGTACGGGTCTTGCACCCGCTCGTCGCCTTCCAGGTGCGAGGCGCGGATCGCGCTGTGCGCCACCAACTGGCGGTACATCGAGGCCGCCGCGATCTGGCCCGGCTGGCCGCGCACCGCGTGCACCCGCGCGTCGAACGGCGCATCGCTGCCCTTGGCCGCGTCGAGCGACAAGGCGCCGGTGACCAGCGCCGCTTCCAGCAGGCGCTCGGCCATGAACAAGCCATGCAGCGCCAGCCCGTTCGACACTTGCGTGCCGTTGATCAGCGCCAGCCCTTCCTTGGCGGCCAGCACCACCGGCGTAATGCCGGCCGCTTGCAGCGCCTGTTGCGCCGGCAGCAGCTTGCCGTCGACGCGCACCTGGCCGACGCCCAGCATCGCCAGCGTCATATGCGACAGCGGCGCCAGGTCGCCCGAGGCGCCGACCGACCCCTTGGCCGGAATCGCCGGCATGATGCCGGCGTTGTACAGCGCGATCAGGGTATCGACGATCAGCGGACGCACGCCGGAATAACCGCGCGCCAGGCTGCCGATCTTCATCAGCATGATCAGCCGCACCACCGCGTCGGACAGCAATTCGCCGGTGCCGACCGAGTGCGACAAGATCAGGTTGCGCTGCAGCTGCTCCAGCTTTTCATCCGGGATGCGGGTCTTGGCCAGCAAGCCGAAACCGGTGTTGATGCCGTAAGCCGCATCGCCCTTGGCGACGATGGCTTGCACGGCGGCGGCCGACGCCTCGATCACGCCGTAGGCTTGCGGCGCCAAGGTCAGTCTGGCCGGCGCGGCCCACGCGGCGCGCAAATCGGCCAGCGTCATCGCACCGGGTTTCAGGGTCCAGCCAGAGTCGTTCTGTTTCATGTTCGCTTTCTGTTTTACTTGACCATAGGGAGTATCAGGCCGTTGCGCCTGGCGCAGTCGGCGGCCGTTTCATAACCGGCGTCGGCATGGCGCATCACGCCGGAACCGCTGTCGTTGACCAGCACCCGCGCCAGCCGTTTGGCCGCGCCTTCGCTGCCGTCGGCGACGATCACCATGCCGGCATGCTGCGAGTAACCCATGCCGACCCCGCCGCCATGGTGCAGCGAGACCCAGGTCGCGCCGCCGGCGGTGTTCAGCATGGCGTTCAGCAGCGGCCAGTCGGACACCGCATCGGTGCCGTCCTTCATGCTTTCGGTTTCGCGGTTCGGGCTGGCCACCGAGCCGGTGTCCAGATGGTCGCGGCCGATCACGATCGGCGCCTTCAATTCGCCGTTGCGCACCATCTCGTTAAACGCCAGTCCGGCGAGGTGGCGCTCGCCCAGTCCCAGCCAGCAGATCCGCGCCGGCAAGCCCTGGAAGGCGATGCGCTCGCGCGCCATGTCCAGCCAGTGGTGCACTTGCTTATGTTCCGGGAACAGTTCCTTGATCTTGGCGTCGGTCTTGTAGATATCTTCCGGATCGCCGGACAGGGCCACCCAGCGGAACGGGCCGCGCCCTTCGCAAAATTGCGGGCGGATATAGGCCGGCACGAAGCCGGGAAAATCGAAGGCGTTCGCCACGCCCTGGTCGAACGCGACCTGGCGAATGTTGTTGCCGTAATCGACGGTCTTGACGCCCATCGCATGGAAGTCGAGCATCGCCTGCACGTGCGCGGCGCAGGAATCGGCGGCGGCCTGGGCCAGCCGCGCGTGGCGTTCCGGGTCTTGCTGCGCGGCCTTCCAGTCCGACACGCTCCAGCCGCGCGGCAAATAGCCGTTGAGCAGGTCGTGCGCCGAGGTCTGGTCGGTGACCAGGTCCGGCACCAGCCCCCCTTCCCTGGCGCGCCTGACCAGCTCCGGCAGCAGCTCGGCGGCGTTGCCCAGCAAGCCGATCGATATCGCTTCCTTGCGTTCGGTGTGGTATTTGACCAGCGCCAGCGCGTCGTCCAGGCTGGCCGCCTGCTTGTCGAGGTAGCGGGTGCGCAAGCGGAAGTCGATGCTGCTTTGCTGGCATTCGATATTGAGCGACACGGCGCCGGCCATGGTCGCAGCCAGCGGCTGCGCGCCGCCCATGCCGCCCAGGCCTGCCGTCAGTATCCAGCGCCCGCCCCAGTCGCCGCCGAAATGCTGGCGCCCGGCTTCGGCAAAGGTTTCGTAAGTGCCTTGCACGATGCCCTGGGTGCCGATATAGATCCAGCTGCCGGCCGTCATCTGGCCATACATGAACAGCCCCTGGCGGTCGAGTTCATTGAAGTGTTCCCAGTTGGCCCATTTCGGCACCAGGTTGGAATTGGCGATCAGCACGCGCGGCGCGTCTTCATGGGTCTGGAAGACGCCGACCGGTTTGCCGGACTGTATCAGCAGGGTCTGGTTATCTTCCAGCTCGCGCAGCGACGCCAGGATCTGGTCGAAGCACGCCCAGTTGCGGGCGGCGCGGCCGATGCCGCCGTAGACCACCAGGTGTTGCGGGTTTTCCGCCACTTCCGGATCCAGGTTGTTTTGCACCATGCGGTAAGCGGCTTCGGCTTGCCAGCTTTTGCAGACCCGCTCGCTGCCGCGCGGGGCGCGGATTTCACGGCTGGCGTCGAAACGCGGATCGCTGTCCAGGCTATTGTGATTGCTCATGCTGTCTCCTCGTATCGGTTCGGATGGGCGCCACAACGCCCCTCGGTACATCAAGGATAGGTTGTCTATACAACTAAGTCAACCGTTTTTGCAGTCGGCGGCCATGTAACATTCAGACCCTGGTTGACTCCTTTTTATGCACCCGCTTGCCGCCCGGCCAAGCCTGCGTACAGCGTAAGTTCATGCCTGCTCCTTACCTGGACAAAGGGGGAAGATTGCCGCTGCGCGGCTGGCGCACCATCAGCCAATACTCGCGGGCCGTGACCGGCTCGAAAAACTTCGCGCTGGCCTCGAAACCGAGGCGGCCGTAAAACGGCAGGCTGCGCTGGTTATACGTTTCCAGAAAACAGGCCGCGCCGGCCCGGTCGACGGCGTGCAGGCCGCCGGCCAGCAGCGCCGCGCCCAGCCCGCGTCCCTGCGCGCCGGACTGGATGCCGGCGATCGACAGATACCAGGCCGATGCCAGGTTCCATCCGGCCAGGTTGGATTCCATATGGTCGACGATGGCGCTGAAATTGGCGTAGCCTTGCGCTCCCAGCAGATCGCGCAAGGCCCGTTCGCGCGCCGCATAAGCCGCGGCGCGCAAAGCCGGATCGGTATCGGTGGTCCAGATCGCCGCGCCGCTGCCGTCGGCATCGGCCAGGTCGACCCGGCCCACTTGCCGGCCTTCGACCAGCGCCAGTTCGAAATACGCGGCCAGCATTTGCAGGCGGCGCGCCTCGTCGCCATCGCAAGCCCGCGTGACGCTGCGATAAAAAGGATCGGCTATCAGCGCGTCGGCCAGGCTGTGCGACGCGGCTTGCATCAGGTTTTCCGGTAAGTGATTCATTCAGTATTTTTATTGAGTGAGCATTTTCAATCAGTCCGGCGCCTTGGCCGGCGCCAAATGCCAGTCTTCGGGCGGCACCACCTGCGGTTCGGGCGGATCGCTGCGGTAATGCGGCGACATGATTTGCACGCCGAATTCATTAAACACATCGATGATGTGCTGGTGCAGATGGTTCAGCACCTCGGCCCGCTGGCGCGGCATTTCCGCCCTGGCGTAGCCGACCAGCCGGTATTGTACGTAATAATCCTGCAAGGCCAGTTGCACCACGTACGGCTTCGGCGTGGCGGCGATGTCATCGGTGCGCGCGGCGGCCAGTTCCAGCATCGCGTGCACCTGGCGCCACGGCGTGCCGTAACCGACCGTGATGGTGGTGTCGAGCACAAAACCGGCGCCAGCATGGGCGCGCGAATAATTCCTGGTGGTTTGCGCCATCACCCACGCATTCGGCAGCGCGATCTCCTCGCCCATGCCGGTGCGCAGCCGCGTCTCGAACATGCCCACTTCGGCCACCGGGCCTTCGCTGTCGCCGACCCGCACATATTCGCCCTTGCGCAGCGCCCGCGTGTACATCAGGATCAAGCCGCTGGCGCCCTGGCCGACGATGCTCGATGCGCCGATCGACACCATCAGGCCGACCAGCACCGACACGCCCTGGAACGCGGCGGTATGCGAGCCGGGCAGATACGGATACGCCATCGCCAGCGCGAACAGCCAGATCACCACCGTGACGATGCGCCGGGTCGGCAGCGCCGTGTCGCGGTCCAGCCAGCCGATGTTCAATTCGCCGCTTTCGACGCGCTTGAAAAACGAGGCCGCCGTCAGCGCCACCAGCCGCGCGATGGCGCCGATGATCAACACCAGCACCAGTCCCGGCACCGCGTCGAGCACGGCGCGCCCGACCTGCGTAGCGATATCGAGCAGATAGCCGTTCAAGCTTTCGCCCCAGCTGCGGGTGTACGGAATCCGGCCCAGCGCGAAGGCCGCCCACACATACGTCGCCATCAGCCGCAAGCACCACAGCACCAGGTTGAACAACTGGCGCACGAACACCACGTAATGCTCGGCGTCGAGCACGCGCACGTTTTTCAGCCGCACATCGCGCAAGCGGCTGCCCAGCAAGACCGCGCTGCGCCGCCCCGCCCAGTCGTGCAGCCGCGACAAGCCGCGCAAGACCAGCAGATAAGCCAGCGTCGCGGCCAGGCACAGGCCGGCGGCCGTCGCCAGGTAGCGCCAGCTGCCCTGCTCGCGATGCTCGGTCAGCGCCAGGCGCAATTGTTCGGCGGCGGCTTGCGCGACGCTGGCCGTGGTATCGCCGGACAACTGGTTGACATCGCCGGGAATCACGACGAACAGCTGCATGCCATCCAGCAGCACCTGGCTGCCCTCGGGGATGCCGCGGGTTTCCGCCTGCATGGGACCACCCTTGGCCAGCGCCGTTTTCAGGCGCCGCAACGCGCCGGCGGCGCGCTCCGCCGGCGGATAGCCGGCCAGCGTGGTGCGGAATGTAAAGATGCGCCGGTTGGCGAATATCAGCGGCGCGGTGGCGGCTTCGGCAGGGACCGCGCTGGCTACCGGCGCGGCAAGGGCATCGGCGTCGGCGCCGTGCGAGACTGGCGCCAGCAGGGCGATCAGCAAAATGAAGAGCAGGCGAACAATCGGCAACATGACGGATTTGAAATAGTTATACGATGACATCTATGATGCCATGCAATACCATCAAATAAAAATCCGTCAGCGGTTTTTATCGCCCGCCTCCCGCTCCAGCAGCGCCTGCTTGCGTTCGACGCCCCAGCGGTAGCCGGACAACGCGCCGTCGTTGCGCACCACCCGGTGACAGGGAATCGCCACCGCCAGCGGATTGGCGGCGCAGGCGCCAGCCACGGCGCGCGCGCCTTTCGGGGCGCCGACCAGTGCGGCCAGCTCGGCGTAGCTGACGGTGCGCCCGGCCGGAATCGCGCGCAGCGCTTGCCACACCCGCTGCTGGAACACGGTGCCGCGCACGTCGAGCGGCAAGTCGAGGCCGATGCCGGGCGCTTCCACCAGCCCGACCACGCGCGCGACGATGTGTTCGTAGGCGGCGTCGGCGCCCAGCAATTCGGCGTGCGGAAACCGGTCCTGCAAATCGCGGATCAAGAACTCGGGATCGTCGTCGATCAGGATCGCGCAAATGCCCTGGTCGGTGCTGGCCACCAGGATCGCGCCCAGCGAACAGGCGCCGATGGCGAAGCGGATCGCCATGCCGCTGCCGCCGGCCCGGAACGCGCCCGGCGTCATGCCCAGCAAGCCCGGCGTGGCCGCGTAAAACCGGCCGCTGGAATGAAAGCCGGCCGCGTAGATCGCGTCGGTGATGCTGCGCTCCCGCACCAGTTCGTGCTTGAGCCGCTCGCCGCGGCGCGCCGCCGCATACGCTTTCGGCGTGATGCCGGTGTGCGCCTTGAAAATACGGTGGAAATAAAAACGGCTGATGCCGCTGGCCGCTGCCAGGCTGTCAAGGTCGAGCTCGTCTTCACTGTCATCGATCAGGCGGCAAATCCCGGCGACCATCGCGGCCTGCCGTTCGGCCAGCGGCGGCTGTTCCGGCTTGCAGCGCCGGCACGGACGAAAACCGGCCTGTTCGGCGGCCGCGCAGCTGTCGTGGAAAGCGACGTTGCCGCGCAGCGCCAGCCGCGCAGCGCAAGAGGGCCGGCAATACACGCCGGTGCTGCGCACGGAATAATAAAACTGGCCGTCGGCCTGGCTGTCGCGCTGCCGCACCGCAGCCCAGCGCTGCTCGTCGTTCAGGTAGGGTGGCTGGTGTGACTGGGGTAGCTGGTTTGGCGGACGCATGGTGTACTCCTTGGGACTGTGCCGATTGCATCCATGATAGGCGACATGGCGGCGGCCGGCACTCCGGCTCTTGCTTTTGAATTCATCGCGTGCCCCCATCAGGACAGCTCATGATGGCCGGCAATGATAAAATCGCCACTTGGGCCGCTGTCTGGCCGTCGCGGCCTTCGGAGAACAGCTTGGACGATCACATTACGCAAGAGCATCAACAAAATAGTCAACCAGACAGTCAGCAGCAAGACACTAAACTGGACAGTACCCCGATTTTCCAGCGCATCAAGGATTTCCTGCTGGCCGGCATCGCCAGCGGACGCTGGAAGGAAGGCGATGTGATTCCATCCGAACAAGCGCTGGTCCAACAGTTCGGCGTGTCGCGCATGACCGTCAACCGCGCCGTGCGCGAATTGACCACCGAACAGATACTGACCCGGCGCCAGGGTTCCGGCACCTATGTCGCGCAACAAAAATATCAAGCCACGCTGCTGGAAATCAAGAGCATCGCCGATGAAATCCGCGCCCGCGGCCATATCCACCGCAGCAGCTTGCAATTGCTGGAGCGCAGCAAGGCGTCCGACTTGCTGGCCAAGCAATTCGGCGTGCTCCCGGAACAGCCATTATTCCATTCGCTGATCGTGCATTTTGAAAACGGCGTGCCGATCCAGGTCGAGGACCGCTGGGTCAACCCGGCGTGCGCGCCCGATTACATGGTGCAGGATTTTTCCAGCATCACGCCGAACGAATACCTGATGGCGGCCGCGCCGCTGCAAGGCGCCACCTACAGCATCGAAGCGCTGTCGGCGCCGCGCGACATCGCCGAAATGCTGGCCATCGACACCCGCCAGGCTTGTCTCGTACTGCGCCGCCAGACCCGTTCGCACGGCCAGGTGGCGTCGGTCGCCACCATGTGGCACCCGGGACACCGCTATCAATTCGCCGGCAGCTTTGCCTGATTTTTGCAAAATTCAGCTACGCCATCGATAGCCGCCCGATCGGTATCGCTGCGATAGCAGGCCGGCGCCAAAATATTCTCGCCCAATATTATAAATTACCACCAAAACTGGCCGATATGATGGAAGAATTAGCCGATTTTCCAGCTAGCCACAAGCGGCCGAAAGTTAACACTGCCGTTAAAAATTCGATGCTATAGTTGCTTGAAAGATAGTATGCTTGGCCCGGCCGGCACTATGGCAAACTGATCAGCACGCAATTGGAGTCGCGTTAGTAAAACTTGCCTGATTGCAGTGACCTGGATGGATTTGCAAGGATTTTCAACGATCAACCCGGCCCTTGAAAGGGAAGCACTTGTTGTATTGCAGTTTCACGCGTTCTGGCGCGCTCCGTCCGCGGCGCTTTGCGCTCGGAGCGCTACCATGCGCTTCCCTGATGATCAGCCAACCCGCCATGGCCGCCGGTATCGCGGCACCATGGGATGCCTGGCCGTACGCCACCGTGGCCGCCGCCGTGGTCGCGGCGCTGGCGCTATGGCGCACGCGCCGCGTGGCCCAGCAGTTGCATGCCGCCAGTAAACGCCTGGATGAAGCGGAAATACACGCCAGCATCGCGCTGGCCAGTTCGGGCGAAGCGATCTGGAGCTGGCATTTCCCGACCCGCGCGCTGGAGTTTTCCAGCCGCTACCGGACCCTGCTGGGCGATCCGCGCGCGCCGCTCAATATCGACCCCGGCAACTGGATCAAGCAAGTCCATCCGGACGACCAGTTGCGCATGCGCAACGATGCGGCACTGCACTTCAAGGCGCCCGGCCAGAAAAGTCCGCTGTTTTCGATCGAATTCCGGCTGCGCATGGCCGATGGCGGCTGGAAATGGCTGCTCGGGCGCGGCACCGTCATCGAACGCCACGCCGACGGCAGCGCGCTGTACGCCACCGGCACGCTGAGCGACATCAGCGAACGCAAGGCCGAGGAGGAGGCGCACATGTGCGCGATCCTGGAAGCGGCGCCGGAAGCGATGCTGGTGGCCGACATCGGCGGACGCATCCGCTACGCCAACCAGATCAGCGCACGCTGCTTTTCGTATCCCTTGCAGGAATTGATCGGCTTGTCGCTGGAACAACTGGTGCCGGAAACCATCCCCGGCGCCCACGAGCGCCATTATTTGCCGGGCCGGGTGCTGACCGCAAGGCGCCGCGACGGTTCGCACTTCCCGGCCAAGGTCAACCTGTCGCCGGTGCGCATGGCGGGCCAGGTGTTTTCGATCGTGTCGCTGCGCGACATGACCCAGCGCCAGCGCGCCGAGGAGGCGCTGCACGCCAGTTCCGAACGTTACCGGCTGATCGTGCAAACCGCCGCCGAAGGCATCTGGATGACCGACGCCGAAGGCAAGACCACCTTCGTCAATCCGAAGATGGCGCGCATGCTCGGCTTCACCGTGCAGGAAATGGTCGGCCGGCCGATGTCCGAATACATGGACCGCGAAGGCCGCCAGCAACTGGAGCAGCATTTGCGCCGCCCGCCGACCGACCAGCCGGGCCAGGTCGATTTCCGTTTTTTCCGCAAGGACCACTCCAGCCTGTGGGGCTTGCTGTCGACCACCTCGATCCAGGCCGAAAACGGCGAGCCGGGCGGCACGCTGGCGATGATCACCGACATCACCGAACGCCGTTTGGCGGCGGTGGCGCTGCGCAATTCCAACCAGCGCATGGCGTCGGTGTTCGACGCCGTCACCAATGGCTTGCTGGTACAGGACAGCAGCGGCCACATTTTGGAAAGCAACGCGGCGGCGGCGCGCATGCTGGCCGCCAGCGCCGGCCGCGACGGCCTGTGGCAGGCGGTGCGCGAAGATGGCACTGTCTTCGAGCAAGCCAGCCACCCGGTGCACATCACCCTGTCCAGCGGCCAGGCGATGCGCGACGTGGTGATGGGCGTGCTGCAACCGGACAACAGCCTGTCCTGGCTGTCGGTGAATACCGAGGCGATCCGCGACGAATACGGCGAAGTCGGCATGGTGGTGTCCAGCCTGACCGATATCACGTACCACAAGCGCAGCGAAAGCGCGCTGCGCGAATTGAATGAACACCTGGAAGAACGGGTGGCGCAGCGCACCGAGCAGCTCGACCAGGCCAAGCAGGTGGCGGAAGAAGCGAGCCAGGCCAAGGGGCGCTTCCTGGCCCACATGAGCCATGAAATCCGCACGCCGATGAATGGCGTGATCGGCATGGCCTACCTGGCGCTGAAGACCGACCTGGACCCGCGCCAGCGCGATTACCTCGAAAAAATCCGTTTCGCCGGCGAACATTTGCTGGGCATCATAGACGACATCCTCGACATTTCGAAAATCGAGGCCGGCAAGCTGGAAATCGAACGCATCGACTTCAGCCTCGACCATGTGATGCAAACCCTGACCACGGTGATCGCACCCAAGGCCGCCAGCAAGAACCTGAAGCTGGTGTTCGACCTGGCGCCGGACTTGCCGGCGACGCTGGTCGGCGACCCGCTGCGGCTGGGCCAGGTGCTGATCAACTATACCAATAACGCCATCAAGTTCAGCGAACAGGGCAGCATCACCATCAAAGTCATCAAGGTGATCGGCGACGCCACCAGCTGCGTGGTGCGTTTCGAGGTGCGCGACCACGGCATCGGCCTGACCGAGGAAGAAATGGGCCGGCTGTTCCAGTCGTTCCAGCAAGCCGATACCTCGACCACCCGCGAATACGGCGGCACCGGCCTGGGCCTGGCGATTTGCAAGCAATTGGCGCAATTGATGGGCGGCCACGTCGGCGTCGACAGCAGCCCCGGCGCCGGCAGCAATTTCTGGTTCACCGCCCGGCTCGGCATTTCGACGCGCAGCAAGCCGGAACTGGTCGACCATGTCAGCGAAGCGGCGGCGGCGATGCAAGTAAGCGCCAACGCGGCGGCGCTGATGTCCAGCCTGAAACATGCGCGCATCTTGCTGGTCGAAGACAATACCTTCAACCAGCAAGTGGCGCTGGAAATGCTGGAAGAAGCGGGCGCCACCGTGTGCCTGGCCAACAACGGCGTCGAGGCGCTCGACTTGTTGCGCCAGACCCAGTTCGACTGCGTGCTGATGGATGTGCAAATGCCGCTGATGGATGGCCTGGAAGCGACCCGCCGCATCCGCGCCGACCCGCGCCTGGCCGGCTTGCGGGTGCTGGCGATGACCGCCACCGCCACCAGCGAAGACCGGGTGCGCTGCCTCGACGCCGGCATGGACGATTTCATTTCCAAGCCGATCCAGCCGCCGATGATGTACCGCACCATCGCCAACTGGCTGCCGGAACGCAGCGCGCCGCCGCCGGTGCGGCCGAAGGCGCCGGCCGCCTTCAAGACCACGCTGGCCGGCGATCCCGACGTGATCGATTTAAGCATCCTGGCAAAGTTGCTCAGTTACAATCCCGAAAAAGTGCGCAAATTCGCCTTTAAATTTTTACAGACCACGCAGGACGGTTTTACCGACATGGACAAGGCGCTGGCGCGCGGCGACATCGATCACATGCGCGAGCTGGGCCACCGCATCAAGTCGTCGGCGCGCACGGTCGGCGCGATCGGCATGTCCGAGCTGTGCCACAAACTGGAAACCCTGCCGCTGACCGGCGGCGCCGAGGATAGCACGCAGGCCGGCGCAATCCTGGCGCGGCTGTGGGTGTTGCTGGAACTGGTCACCGAGCAAATCATGAACAACACCAGCTTTGCCAATGACGATTGAATTCCAGAGTGAGACAGAGGTTTATTGAAACAAGCGGCGCCGTGTAGAGCGCCATCAACAGCAGCTAAAGGAATAATAATGATTCATCTCAGTAACGAGCGCCACGATGCCGCGCCGCTGCGCGTGCTATTGCTCGACGACGATATTTTCATGCTGGACGTGCTGTGCGACATGCTGGCCGAGATCGGCGCCTTCGACATCCGCTGCGAATCGCACAGCGAACTGGCGCTCAGCACGCTGCGCGAACACCAGCCGGACGTGCTGATCTGCGACTTGTCGATGCCGGATATGGATGGCATCGAATTTTTGCGCGCTGCAGCGGAAACCGGCTTCCGGGGCGGCGTGGTGCTGCTGTCGGGCATGCATTCGGCGGTGCGCATGGCGGCCGAGCGGCTGGCCCAGGCCAATGGCTTGCGCATCCTCGGCACCTATAAGAAACCGCTGGAAAGCAGTGACCTGGAAGCCGTCATCAAGCTGCAACTGGACAGCGGCGCGGCACTGGCCCACAAGGATCTGGCCTAGGCTGGCCGGCTGACGCGCCGCAACATCGCGACGCGTCGGAAAACGACTGCGACTTGTTCTAAAACAAACCTCGGCAAGATTTTCCGCAATAATCTCCACGTTTATAAAAAATGGGTTATTATTTCAGCCATCCCCGCCTGCTTACCTCTGGTCGCACCTTCCAATAACATTGAATTTGTGCACATCGCCACAATCTGCTAGCTGTACTTCAGGAAGCGTGGATGGCGAACCGGCAGGTATAGTGTAATCGGCTTAATCTCCAGGCATTATTGATCCCACCCTCATTTGAGGAAAATATGAGCGAAAATATCAAACACATTAGCGATGCATCTTTTGAAGCAGACGTCCTGAAATCCGATCGTCCGGTCCTGGTGGACTTCTGGGCTGAATGGTGCGGACCATGCAAGGCCATCGCCCCGATCCTGGAAGAAGTCGCCAAGGAATACGACGGCAAGATCCTGATCGCCAAGATGGACGTCGACGCCAACCAGGCCGTTCCAGGCAAGTTCGGCATCCGCGGCATCCCGACGCTCATCCTGTTCAAGAACGGTGTTGCGGCAGCGCAAAAAGTGGGCGCGATGGCAAAAGGCCAGTTGACCTCTTTCATCGACAGCAACATTTAATTACGCTACCATAGGCGGCGAGGCGCCCGCAGCGCCGCCTGATTGGCCGGGAACCGGGCTGACACCCCTTCCCACTTGATCAACACCACGCAGTCCCCTCCCCTACCTTTACTTCCCGTCTCGGGACACTCAACACACTATGCATTTATCTGAATTAAAGGCCCTACACGTATCCGCCCTGCTGGAGATGGCGATCGGTCTTGATATCGACAACGCGGCCCGTTTGCGCAAGCAGGAACTGATGTTTGCGATCCTGAAGAAACGCGCGAAATCAGGCGAACAGATTTTTGGCGACGGCGCCCTGGAAGTGCTGCCCGACGGCTTCGGCTTCCTGCGCTCGCCCGACGCCAGCTACATGGCGTCCACCGACGATATTTATATTTCCCCTTCGCAAATCCGCCGTTTCAACCTGCACACCGGCGATTCGATCGAAGGCGAAGTCCGCACCCCGAAAGATGGCGAACGTTATTTCGCCCTGGTGAAAGTCGACAAGGTCAACGGCGAATCGCCGGAAATGTCGAAACACCGCATCCTGTTTGAAAACCTGACGCCGCTGCACCCGAACGAGCCGCTGCGCCTGGAACGTGAAATGAATGGCCAGGAAAACATCACCGGCCGCATCATCGACCTGATCGCCCCGATCGGCAAAGGCCAGCGCGGCTTGCTGGTGGCGTCGCCGAAATCCGGTAAATCCGTGATTTTGCAGCACATCGCCCACGCCATCACCGCGAATCACCCGGACATCACGCTGATCGTGCTGCTGATCGACGAACGCCCGGAAGAAGTAACCGAGATGCAACGCTCGGTACGCGGCGAAGTGGTCGCCTCGACCTTCGACGAACCGGCCACCCGCCACGTGCAGGTGGCTGAAATGGTGCTGGAAAAAGCCAAGCGCCTGGTCGAAATGAAAAAAGACGTGGTCATCCTGCTCGATTCGATCACCCGCCTGGCGCGCGCCTACAACACCGTGATCCCGGCCTCCGGCAAGGTACTGACCGGCGGTGTCGACGCGAATGCGCTGCAACGTCCGAAACGTTTCTTCGGCGCAGCCCGTAACATCGAAGAAGGCGGCTCGCTGACCATCATCGCCACCGCGCTGATCGAAACCGGTTCGCGCATGGATGACGTGATCTTTGAAGAATTCAAAGGTACCGGCAACATGGAAGTCCATCTGGAACGCCGCCTGGCCGAGAAACGCGTCTATCCTGCGATCAACCTGAACAAATCCGGCACGCGCCGCGAAGAGTTGCTGATCAAGCCAGACCAGCTGCAAAAAATCTGGATCCTGCGCAAGTTGCTGTACTCGATGGACGAGATCGAGGCGATGGAGTTCATTCTCGACAAGATGAAAGCGACCAAGAACAACGCCGAGTTCTTCGACATGATGCGCCGCGGCGGATAAAACCTACTGCGCGACCCGCTCTACGGCCTCCGTTGCTCGCTGTACATTCGTACAGCTCCGCTACTCAGCCGTATATCGGGCCTGCTCGCTACGGTTTTATCTGCTGCAGAACTGTTCATGCAAAGGCCGCTCCCTGTGGGCGGCCTTTTTCGTTGCGCGCAACGGTAAAGCGCCGTATAATCTGCGGTTGCATTATTTTAAACCCTGGCAAGTGATCGGCAATCGGGTCAAGAAGCAAGACGACCGACGAAGTGCCGTTTGGCTACCAAACTATCAGAGGTACACATGAAAGAAAATACTCACCCAGATTACCGCGAAGTCGTGTTCCACGACCTGTCGTGCGATTTCAAATTCGTCACCCGTTCGACGATCCAGACCCGCGAAACGATCACCCACGAAGGTAAAGAATACCCACTGGTGAAGATCGAGGTTTCGGCTGAATCGCACCCGTTCTACACCGGCAAGCACAAAATCGTCGACACCGCTGGCCGCGTCGAAAAATTCCGTCAAAAATTCGGTTCCGTCGGTTCGAAAACCGCTGTCGCAGCAGGTTAATTCTTACCTCTACGATAAAAAAGGCAGCTACGGCTGCCTTTTTTTTGTTTGCTTCCCGGTTTTCCTTCATACTCCCGTCTACCTCTTTTTTTGCCTACTGATTGATGAAGCCAGTCCGCCTTCCCGCTGCCGCCACCCTCGCGCTGCCACGCTGGGCCTTGTTCGCGCTCGGCCTGCTCTATATCCTGCCCGGCCTGATCGGCCGCGAGCCATGGAAAAACGATGACGCCGCCAGTTTCGGCATCATGTGGACCATGGCCCAGGGCGGCTTGCACGACTGGCTGTGGCCGAATATCGCCGGCCTGTCGATGCCCGAGGAAGGCCCGCTGGCATTCTGGCTGGGCGCCGCCTCGATCAAGCTGTTCGGCTGGCTGCTCGGCGACGTGCTTGGCGCGCGCATGGCCACCATCGGTATCTTCATGATAGGCGTGCTGTCGGTCTGGTTTACTGCTTTCAACCTGGGCCGGCGCAGCGATGCCCAGCCGCTGAGGCTGGCCTTCGGCGGCCAGCCGGAGCCCAACGACTTTGGCCGCACGCTGGCCGACGCTGCCGTACTGATCTATATCGGCTGCCTCGGCTTGTTGTCGCATAGTCATGAAAACACGGCCGAAACGCTGCAAGTCTCGCTGCTGGCGTATTTCCTGTACCGCGCGGTGCGTTATGTCGAACTGCCATCGCTGCGCAATGCCGCGCTGATGGGCCTGAGCATGGGCGTGCTGACCCTGACCCGCGGCTGGATCGCACCGGCCGCGCTGACCATCGCGCTGTTCCTGTGCACCCTGTTCCTGCGCCTGCCGGCTTGGCGCACGCTGCGCCACCTGGCGCTGGCGATCGGCCTGGCCGCGCTGATCGCCATGATCTGGCTGCTGCCGGGCGAATTAGTGCGGCCGTTCAACCGTTCCCCACTGCAAGCGTGGATGGCCTGGAACTGTAATCAGCTGAGCCTGCCCAGCCTCAAATCGCTGCAATTCTTTTATCGCGTCGGCATGTGGTTTTGCTGGCCAGCATGGCCGTTCGCCGCCTGGGCGGTGTACGCCTGGCGCCGCCAGCACCATGTGTTGCACATCGTGGTGCCGCTGACCTTCGTCGCCATGCTGACGCTGCTGGCGCTGTTTCACCCGAACCCGGATCAAAGCCAGATGCTGCCGCTGCTGCCGCCGCTGGCCGTCATGGCCGCGTTCGGCCTGCTGACGATGAAACGCGGCGCCATCAACGCCATCGACTGGTTCTCGGTGATGGTGCTGACCATCGGCGCCGGCATCCTGTGGCTGCTGTGGTTCGCCAAGCTGACCGGCTGGCCGGTAAAGCTGGCCAACAACGTGCTGAAACTGGTGCCCGGCATGACGCCGGAACTCGACCTGGTGTCCTTCTTCGTCGCCGCCGGCGTCACCGCCGGCTGGATCGCACTGGTGCACTGGCGCATTTCGCGCCAGCCGGCGGTGCTGTGGCGCGCGGTGGTGCTGTCGTCCGGCGGCCTGATCCTGATCTGGGTCTTGCTGATGACGTTGTTCTTGCCTGAACTCAACTACAGCAAGAGCTACGCGATCGTCGCGTCGCAGATCGCCAACAAACTGCCGCCCGGCGATAATTGCATTAATACCAATGTTGGCCCGGCCCAGCGCGCATCGTTCGTGTATTACGGCCACTTGCCGTTTTCCGGCGTGCGCCACCAGCATTGCAAGCTGCTGCTGCTGCAAGACAGCACCGATATGCGCGACGGCAAGGAACTATTGCCTGGCCACCAGGGCAAGGAGTGGATCAAGCTGTGGGAAGGCCGCCGCCCGTCGGATGACGTGGAGCGCTTCCAGCTGTTCCAGCGCGCCGAATAACACAGCCCTGACGCCGTCAAGACCGCCCCGGCCGCGCTTGCGCCCGGGGCATTTTTTATAGGTGGAAGAAGGTGACATCATTATCAATATGACTACACTTGTTGCGCAGAGTAATTATTTATACGCAGCGGCAAGCACGTTGCACGCCATCGGGTTATAGTGGACACCGAGCGCATTGCCGCATGAAATTGCCGTCACACCATCTTGCCGCCCCGCGCACTCATCCCGAATAATCGCCCGGTTCTGCCCTGCCCCAGCAAGCCCGACTATCATCGAGTATTGCCATGCCTATTCTTTATCAACTCCGGCTTGCACTGCGCAACACCTATGTCCGCCTGACGCTGGCCGTGCTGCTGGTGCTGTCGATTGCCGGCGCCATGTATCTGTCGAACGAGGTGCCGCAAGACGCCAGTCCGCTGCTGCGTTCGCAAAACATTGCCGAAATCACCGCGCTGGCCGGGCAGGAGCAGCGCCTGGAGTATCTGGTGGTGGCCAAGCCGCTGTCCGATGCGCCGCGCTACATCTTCAAGTTCAAGGATGAAAAGCAATTGCATGTGGTTAAGGTGCCAGCCACGTCCCATTTGAGCCTGGAACGCGAAATCCTGTTGCGCAACGCGATTCCGTACGCCATCGCCAGCGACGATTACCTGGCCGCGCACAAGGCCGTGCTGCTCGACGCCGACGACGGCCCGCTGCAAGCGGCCGGCGCACTGCTGAAACGCCACGCCTTCGACATTTTCCTGGTGCTGTTGATGCTGTTCGTCTTGAAATTCGGCATACCCGGCATGGGCTTGAGCGCCAGCGTGATCACACCCGACAAGTTGAAAGGCAGCCTGGACGACTTGATCGGCATGGAAGACATCAAGCAGGAAGTGCTGCACCTGGAAGACATGATACGCAACCGCGCACTGTACCGCTCGCATAATATCGACAAGCCGTTCAACGTCATGCTGACCGGCCCGGCCGGCACCGGCAAGACCAAGCTGGCCGGCTACCTGGCGAAACGGCTGAACGTACCGCTGATCCAGGCGTCCGGCTCGGCGCTGGAATCGGGTTATATCGGCGGCGGCTCCAAGGCCTTGAATGCGCTGTACCGCAAAGCTTGTGCGCGCGGCAATTGCATCATTTTCCTAGATGAAGCGCAAACCCTGTTCATGCCGCGCGGCCGCGGCGAAAAGAAATGGGAAGACGATACCGCCAACACCTTGCTGGGCTTGCTGGACGGCGTCAAGAGCGAGCAAGGTAGCGGCGTGATCTGGGTGGTCGCCTCCAATTTCGACGATGCGTCGAGCCAGATGGATGAAGCGATGCTGCGCCGTTTCCCGGTGAAAATCAATTTCCGCCTGCCCAACAAAGCCGAGCGCCGCGACTTGCTGCACAGCTTTTTATCGCGCAAGGAAAAAGGCTGCGTGGACTGGGATCATCTGGACCTGGGGCAAGTCGCCGACATCACGGCCAACCTCAGCCCGGCCCTGCTGGAAACCGTGGCCGAGAGGGCCAGCATGATGGCGATCCAGGAACATGTTTTGATCGATACCGAACTGCTGTTCCGCGCCTTCGAGCGGGCCACCATCGGCTTGACCGACCGCGCCGCCAGCGCCGAAAAGAACTTGCAGCGCGAACGGGTGGCCTTGCACGAACTGGGACATTTCTTCATGCAGATCGATCCGTATTTGCGGCAGGGCATGCCGCTGGCCGATATCAAGCAAAAGTCGCATCTGCTGAAGATCAGCACCGAATCGGTGTCGAAGCTGGGCGCGCTCGGCTACGTGCTGTCGGCCGGCGACGACATGGCCTTGCGCACGCTGGAAGAACTGGAGCGCGACGTGATCCAGCTGTACGGCGGCGTGGCGGCGGAAGAGTTGTTTTACGGCGCGCGCGGCATTTCCATCGGCAGCCAGAACGACATCCAGAAAGCCACCACGCTGCTCGACACCATGGTCAACAAGCTGTCGATGTATTCGCGCTCCAAGCTCGATTACAGCCAGTTGAAACACGACAATGGCGCCGACCATACGCTGCTGCAAGTCGAAGCCAAGGCCGACGAACTATATAACTACACTTTGACGGCCATCGCCGATTACAAGGATGTGATCGAGCTGATCAAGCAGGATTTGCTCGACCGCTATGTGTTGTCGAAAGATGCCGTGTTTGCGCTGCTGGAACAGCATATGGCCCCCTCCCTCGCCTGAGGTCAAGCTGCCTGCCTGACGCCTCCATGGCGTCGGGTTCTCCCCATGGAGTGCCGCCCATCGATGCCGGCTTGATCCGGCATCCCGGACCAGATAGGCGGCACTCCTCGTTTCCGCAGAATATTTCCCCTCATCAATACCTCGGCGACAACACCAGCCCCGTCATTTGACATTTGACGGTGCGCAGGGATACGGCCCAGCTGCGGATCACCTGCATTATTTGCATGCCTATCCGCGCTCCCCAATGGCACCAGAACTGGTGATCGGACGAGTGAAACAAAGGCGCGTGCTCTCAAGGTACTGCATGATGGTGTCAAATTGGGATGCAAGGATTGTGCGAACGCCTTACAAATTGAATTTGACCATCCCTTTCATCTCGCAGTCCTGTCTTCGGCGTGCTCTGGCAGCGCCGGGACACGCAATGGCACGACGATGCTGCGGTGGCGCCGCGCGCCGTGTCCGGCCTGACGCGCGCAGTACAGCATGATGCGCCGCTGATGGCTTGCCCTGCCGACGATGCCTGTCCCGCCAGCGGCGTGTGGCAGCCGTGGGTAGACGCCTCGCATCCGCTGCAGGCCATCGTCAACCAGCATTGGCGACAGGTATGGCTGACCAAGGGGCAGGCGTTTGATGGACGACCTGGGCGTCAAACTGGCATAGCCATAAATGAGCAAGGAGTCAACCATGAAACACCAAGGACGCGGCGTCATCCGCATGGGTGACCAGACCGACCATGGAGGGCAAGTCATCGGGGCGTCCTCCGGCACCATCGTCATGGGTAAAGCCGCCGCGCTCGCTGGAGACATGACGCATTGCGCGAAATGCACAGGCGATTTTGCAATCCAGCCGGATGGCGCCGGCGCAAGGCACATGGGCCGCTCGTATGCCTACGGTGATGTCACAGCGTGCGGCGCGAAGCTCATACCGTCGCTGAACGCCGGCGCCATGACATGACATGACAGTTTTGCACGGTCGATGCTCAATTCACCAGGAATGGAGCGGCGGACTACGCAGGTGGGGAATTGCATCTAAAATGAAGGCCGGATCGTATGTCATGAGCAAGCTCTATCGACATTAACGGTTATCCCTTCACTCCTCCCCCATCAAATCATGAGCAACGTATCTGTTGAAGTAATTGAATCTGTCCAACAACTTTGCGACGCCTGGAGTATCTTCATCAAAGATCGCAACGGCGATGTCCGCGACGAGCCGGGCATGGCGATCCGCTGGGCCGACAGCCAGTTCGGATTCTGGAGCTGCATCGCGCTGATCGAACAGGACGTGAGCCGCCAGTTGCTTGAAACGCGGCTGCAACAAGCCGTCGAGCTGATGCGCAGTAAAAAGCAGCCCGGTTTGATCTGGCTGTTCGAAGACTTGCTGGACCCTGCCGCCCGCGATGCTTTGCCCGAGACGATAGAACAAGCCGGCCTGACGCTGGCGCTGGCCGGCTTCGGCATGGCTGGCGACATCCTCCCTATTCCTGAACCGCATCATCCTGAGCTGCGCTTTGTCCGCGTCACGACCGAGGAGCAATTGCTGGCCTACGCAGACATCAACGCGCGCGCCTATGGCATGCCGCTGGAAGCGGCGCGCGACGGGCTGCAAGGTTCGGCACTGTGGAAGCAAGGCATCCACGCCTACCTGGCGCTGGAAAACGATGTGCCGGTGTCGTGCGCCGCCTCGGTCGCGGTCGACGGCCGGCTGTTCGTCGCCCTGGTCGCCACCAATCCCGATGCGCAGCGCAAGGGGTATGGCGAAGCCGTGACCCGCAAGGCATTGCATGAAGGCGCCAAGGCGACCGGACTGACCCGCGCGATACTGCACGCGACGATGGCCGGCGCGCCGGTATACGAACGGATCGGCTTGCACAAAACGTCGTCTGTCCATTTTTACGAACTGAAGGTATAAACATGACTGATATCAATCAACAACCCGGCGATCTGCCGCGCCGCGGCGACTGCAAGCGGCTGCGCGCCGCCGACAGCTTCACCGGCAAGCAAGGGCTCAATTATCAAGTGGGCATTTCGGCGCAGTCGGTCGGCGCCACCGGCATCCATATGCAGCTGGCCACGCTGCCGCCCGGCGTGCGCGGCAAGACGCATAAACATGCGATGCACGAAACCGCCATCTATGCGATCAGCGGCGTGTCCGCGGTCTGGTATGGCGACCGGCTGGAACACCACGAACAAATCGAGGCCGGCGACTTTTTCTATATTCCCGCCAATATGCCGCACCTGCCGTACAACCCGCATGCGTCGGAGCCGGCGGTGGTGCTGATTGCACGGACCGATCCGAACGATCAGGAAAGCGTCGAAATGCTGCCGCAGCTGGACCTGCTCCGGCAGCCATGAATTACACCAGGCCGGCGGCCAGACCGAGGTCGCCGGCCACCTGCTGGCGCAGCACATGCTTCTGAATCTTGCCGGTCACCGTCATCGGGAAGGCGTCGACGAAGCGAATGTAACGCGGAATTTTGTAGTGGGCGATTTGCCCGCTGCAAAAGGCGCGTACTTCGTCGGCGTCCGCTTGCATGCCGGGCCTTAAGATGATGCAGGCACACAATTCCTCGCCATATTTGGCGTCCGGCACGCCGACACATTGTACGTCCAGCACTTTCGGATGACGGTATAAAAACTCTTCGATTTCACGCGGATAAATGTTTTCGCCGCCCCGTATCACCATGTCCTTGGAGCGGCCGACGATGCTGCAAAAGCCATCATCATCGATTACCGCCAGGTCGCCGGTATGCATCCAGCCCGCCGCATCGATCGCTTCATGGCTTTTTTCGACGTCGCCCCAGTAGCCGCGCATCACCGAATAGCCGCGCGTCAGCAATTCGCCCTTGATACCGCGCGGCACGATGTTGCCCTCGGCATCGACGATCTTGACTTCCAGGTGCGGATGGATGCGGCCGATGGTCGATACCCGCAAGTCGACCGGGTCGTCGACCGAACTCTGGAAACTGACGGGCGACGTTTCGGTCATGCCATACGCGATCGTGATTTGCGCCATGTGCATCGAGTCGATCACGCGGGTCATTACTTCTTTCGGGCAAGGCGAACCGGCCATGATGCCAGTGCGTAACGTCGACAAGTCGTAGTGCTGGAAATCGGCATGGTCGAGAATCGCGATGAACATCGTCGGCACCCCGTGCAGCCCGGTGCAGCGTTCGGCCTGCACGGTTTCCAGCACCGCCTTGGCGTCGAAGCCCTCGCCCGGATAGACCATCGCCGCGCCATGCGTCACGCAAGCCAGATTGCCCAGCACCATGCCGAAGCAATGGTATAGCGGCACCGGGATGCATAGCCGGTCGTGCCCGGTCAAACGCATCGCCTCGCCGATGAAAAAACCGTTGTTCAGGATATTGTGATGCGTCAGCGTCGCCCCTTTCGGCGCGCCGGTGGTACCGGAAGTAAACTGGATATTGACCGGGTCGTCGAATTGCAGCATCGCGGCGATCCTTTCCAGATCGGCGATATCGGCGCCATTGATCCCTTGCAGCAGGTCGTCGAAATTGACCATGCCCGGCGTCTTCCCATTGCCGAGACGGATCACATGGCGCAAATGGGCCAGCCGCGCCGATTGCAGCCGGCCCGGCTGGCTGTGGTGAATTTCCGGCACCACATCTTGCAAGATCGCGATATAGTCGCTGGACTTGAACGACGGCGCCAGGATCAGCGCACTGCATTGCACCTTGTCGAGCACATATTCCAGCTCGGAACGGCGGTAGGCGGGATTGATATTGACCAGGATCAAACCGGCCTTCGCGGTGGCGAACTGGGTCAATACCCATTCGGCGCAGTTTTGCGACCAGATGCCGACCCGCTCGCCCGGCCGCAAGCCCAGCTTCAACAAGCCGGCCGCCAGTTGATTGACCTTGTCATGGAATTGGCGGTAGCTCCAGCGCACGTCCTGGTGCGGCACCACCAGCGCCGCTTGCGGGCCGAAGCGGGCCGCCATGCGGTCCAGATGGGCGCCGATGGTGTCGCCGATCAAGGGGGTGTCGTGTGCGCCGTGTACATAGCTCATCTGCTGCATACGCTCTCCTGGAATGGTTTTTTATCAAGTTCCTTAGTGTACCAATACAAATGGCTGCCACGTATTGGAGTGCAACATGAACTGGCAACAATCTTTGCTTTAATATGCCGAACCGTCCCGGTATTCAGGCAACGACAAAAAGGCAGTCCGGTGGATCAACTACAACAGGGTTTTATCTTGACGCGGCACTGGCGCGATACGCCGGCCGGCACCGAAGTCGACTTTTGGCTGGCGACCGAAAACGGCCCGCGCCATCTGCGCCTGCCGATGCAGCCGTCGGTCGCCTTCATTCCGGCCGAGCAGCGCGAACGGGCCGAAGCCGTGCTGCAAGACGACCGCCGTATCGAACTGCGCCCGCTGTCGCTGCAGGATTTCCGCCATCGCCCGGTGCTGGGCCTGTATTGCCAGCAATACCGCCATTTGCTGAAACAGGAAAAGCTGTTGCGGCAACATGGCGTCGATGTCTATGAAGCCGATATCCGGCCGCAAGAGCGCTATCTGATGGAGCGTTTCATCACGGCGCCGGTCCGGTTCGGCGGCCAGCCTGGCCCCGGTGGCAAGGGGCCGCTGCTGGAAGGCCAGCTGAAACCGGCGCCAGGCTACCGGCCGCGCTTGAAACTGCTGTCGCTCGATATCGAGACCACCGCCCACGGCGAGCTGTATTCGATCGCGCTGGAAGGCTGCGGCCAGCGCCAGGTGTATATGCTGGGCCCGCCAAACGGCAACCACGAGCAGGCGCGCGATTTCGAGCTGGAATATTGCGACAACCGCCCGTTGATGCTGGAACGGCTGAACCAGTGGCTGGAACGGCACGATCCGGACGCCATCATCGGCTGGAACCTGGTGCAGTTCGATTTGCGCGTATTGCGCGAGCATGCCGAGCGCTACCATATTCCGCTGCGCCTGGGACGCGACGGCAGCGCGATGGAATGGCGCGAACACGGCGGCAAGCAGCAGCATTTCTTTGCGGCGGCGGCCGGCCGGCTGATCATCGACGGCATCGAGGCATTGAAATCGGCGACCTGGAATTTCCCGTCGTTCAGCCTGGAAAATGTGGCGCAAACCCTGCTTGGCGAGGGCAAGTCGATCGATAATCCCTACCAGCGCATGGCCGAAATCGACCGCCGCTTCGCCGAAGACAAGCCGGCGCTGGCGCGCTACAACCTGAAGGATTGCGAGCTGGTGACGCGCATCTTCGCCAAGACCGAGCTATTGACCTTCTTGCTGGAACGGGCCAGCGTGACCGGCCTGGCGACCGACCGCAGCGGCGGTTCCGTCGCCGCGTTCGAACATTTGTACTTGCCGCTGATGCACCGCCAGGGCTATGTGGCGCCCAACCTGGGCGATATTTCCGGCGAAAACAGTCCCGGCGGCTTTGTGATGGATTCGCAATCGGGGCTGTACGATTCGGTGCTGGTGCTCGATTACAAAAGCCTGTATCCGTCGATCATCCGCACCTTTTTGATCGATCCGGTCGGGCTGGTGGCCGGCACCCGCGACGGTGCGCAAGATACCGTGCCGGGTTTTCGCGGCGCGCAATTCTCGCGCGACCAACACTGCCTGCCAGCCATCGTCAAGCAAGTCTGGCAAGGCCGCGAAGTGGCCAAGCGCGAACATAACCAGCCGCTGTCGCAGGCATTAAAAATCATCATGAACGCGTTTTACGGCGTGCTCGGTTCCAGCGGCTGCCGTTTCTTCGATCCGCGCCTGGCGTCGTCGATCACGTTGCGCGGCCATGAAATCATGCACCGCACCCGCGAACTGATCGAGGCGCAAGGCTATCAAGTGATTTACGGCGATACCGACTCCACCTTCGTCTGGCTGAAACACGCGCATACCGATGACAAGGCGGCCGTCATCGGCCGCGCGCTGGTGGCCCACGTCAACCAGTGGTGGGATCGCCACCTGCGCGAGGAATTCGGCCTCGACAATGCGCTGGAACTGGAATTCGAAACCCATTACCGGCGCTTCCTGATGCCGACCATACGGGGGTCCGAACTGGGCAGTAAAAAGCGCTATGCCGGCCTGGCAGGCAAGCCGGACGGCAGCGAAGAAATGATTTACAAGGGCCTGGAAACGGTGCGCAGCGACTGGACGCCGCTGGCCCAGCAATTCCAGCAAGCGCTGTACCAGCGCATTTTCAAGCGCGAAGCGTACCGCGAGTATGTGCGCGACTACGTCAGCCGCACCACCCGCGGCGAGTTCGACAGTTTGCTGGTGTACCGCAAGCGGCTGCGCCGGCCACTCGAAGATTACCAGCGCAACGTGCCGCCGCACGTGCGCGCGGCGCGCAGCGCCGACGAATACAACCGGCAGCAAGGACGGCCGCTGCAATACCAGAACGGCGGCTGGATCAGCTATGTGATCACGGTGGCCGGACCGGAACCGCTGGAAACCCAGCGCTCGGCTATCGACTATGAACATTATCTGACGCGCCAGCTGCAACCGGTGGCGGACGCGATACTGCCGTTCCTCGGCGACGACTTTGCGACGCTGATCAGCGGCCAGCAACAGTTATTTTAAAACAGCCAAGACGGCCATTGTTATGTAAAAATCACCCTTTTCAGGCGGTACTGTGTGCGTAACGTGGGTTTCTGCCTTGAAATGGCGCATAATTGCGGCTGTACCGTTGAACCAGCAATCAAGTTGAGCCAGCAATCATTTTTTGTTAATTTTTGAATGAATTGAATACTATGACCGAAATCACGTCCTTAAGAGACATTCCGCAAAACAACATCTTCCGCAAGGGCGATACCTTTGTGCTGTTTGGCGAGCTGTTCGGCCGCGGCTACGTCAATGGCTTGCTGGACGAAGCACGCAAGGCGGGCATGAACATCATCGGCATGACCGTCGGCCGGCGCGATGAAAACCTGGCGCTGCGTCCATTGAATGCGGAAGAACTGGCCGAAGCCGAAGCCAACCTGGGCGGCCGTATCATCAACGTGCCGCTGATGGCCGGTTTCGACCTCGACGCGCCGGCCGGTGAACCGACCCCGACCGCGCTGCTGGCCGACATGACGCTGAAAAGCTGGCAAGAAGACAAACTCGACTGGGCCCAGATCGAGCGTTGCCGCACTGCCGGCGTGGCGCGCTTCAGCGCGTCGGTGGCCAAGGCCATGGCCGAGCTCGACAGCTTGATCGCCGACGGCAGCAATGTGTATTTTGCCCACACCATGGCGGGCGGCATTCCGAAAGTCAAAGTGTTCCTGGCGATCGCCAACCGTATCTACAAAGGCCGCGGCGAACGCTTCATGTCGTCGCGCGCACTGCTCGACAGCGACCTGGGCAAGCTGATCCTGATGAATTTCGACGAAGTGACCGCCAACACCTTCGGCCATTTGATCGAAGGCAGCGCGGCGATCCGCGCCCGCCTCGAAAAAACCGGCGGCCAGGTGCGTTACAGCGCCTATGGCTACCACGGCACCGAAATCCTGATCGACGATCAATACCAGTGGCAAACCTATAGCAACTATACCCAGGGCCTGGCCAAGATGCGCCTGGAAAACATCGCCAAGGCGGCATGGGACAAAGGCATCCAGGCCAGCGTGTTCAATTGCCCGGAAATCCGCACCAATTCGTCGGACATCTTCGTCGGCGTGGAACTGTCGCTGTTCCCGCTGCTCAATGCGCTGAAAAAAGAAGGCGGCGCGGCATGGGCCCAGCAGCAATGGGATGCGTGCCAGGCCTTGCTGGAAGACGGTGTGTCGCTGCAAGACTTGCTGGACAAGATCGCCGCCTACAACGGCGACGCCACCAGCGTGGTATTCCGCAACTTCGCGGCCTGGCCGATGGACAATACGCCGGAACTGGCCGACGTCATGATCGGCACCTCGGAAGACATCACCAAGCTGCACAAGGACCGCAAGGCCTTGATCACCGACCATCTGAGCTCGCTGGTACTGGAAGGCACCGGCCCGCTGATGTTCCATGAAATGTCGAAACCGGCCGCGCCGGTAATCTGGCTCAACCACGACATCATTTCGCGCCAGCTGAACTCGGTGCACCGCTAATCTTCCGCTGTTCCAGCCGGCCCGGGCGACAAGTCCGGGCCGGTTTCCCCCCGTAACGCCGCCCCTCTTTCCTGCCGCTGTCCTTTGCTATCCAGCAAGGCTGCTTTGCCGCGCCCATAAAAAAAGCCCTGCCGCAGCGTTGTCGCTGCGGCAGGGCAAGGGATCGTTCTAACTACTTGGCAAGGAGATTACTTACCAACCGATACCCAGCACCATGTGTTCTGGTTTTGGTGCTTGTACCGTCGAACTTTCGTCGGACACGTCGTCGTAAGCGAAGCCATAAGCCTTGCCGCCGACGCTGTGCTTGTGGAAGAAGTTCGCATACGCATTGGACGGTGCGGCGCCGTAGAAGGCGGCCGGTTGAGCCCAATTCGCAGCATCGCCCGCCACGTGACGATTGAACGCCGCGCACAGCTGTGCTTCGATCTGCTTCTCGTGATCGTTGCCGCTGGCCAGGACGCCTTTACCTTCAAAGATTTCCTGGGTGGTTGGTTTGCGAGCCACCACGTACGTGTCGGTACCGATGACGGCGCCAGTGTTGGCGTCGACTTCGTTAAACACAAACTGGTCGCCGCCATTGACGCGGCCGACAAATTTCTGGCCACCGATACGCACCGTCAACGAGGTGGTACGGTAGTAATCCCAGATTTGATCGACATACGCGTCAAAGTAATGGCCATTGACCTGGCCTTCGTCGAAGGTGGTCTTGGCCGGCGCCAAAATGCGGAAGCCGGACTGTTCGCCAACCAGATACTCGGCTGGCATTTCCTTGCGATACGCATCAAACAGCGAGGCGCGGCTTTCGGTAATACCGGTTTGCTGATGGAAGGTACGGTTGGAACCGTACACATCCTGCAGCAGCGGCAGACCAAACTGGTCGACCTGGGTGGTATTGGTCCACAAGCCGTTGTCGTTGTAGCTGAACTCGTACCAATCGAAATACACGTCGGTATTCGGGTCGGTCGGGTTCAACACATTCGGCCCGGCAAAACCAACTTGCTGATTGCCATCCGCGAGGATCTTGATGAACAGCGGGCTACCCATCGACACGAAAATACGGCCTGAATCGAGCTTCGGCAATTTCAGCGTTTTGCTCTGGGCCAAGGTGAAGAAGTAGTTGCTGTAGTTCTGGCCGTTCTTGGTCAAATGGCCAGGAGCATCGTTGTCGGTCAATTGCGCTTCGACAATGGTGCCATCCGGTTTCAGATACGAGAAATGGCCGTTGGCAGGATTGCGGGCGATCACGGCAATATAGACCTGGTCGTCGCGCCATGCGCCGCCGGTATTGTTTTGCAGATCCACGCCGACGAAACCCGGGTAGATCGTGTAATCGCCATTGCCGCCGCCGGCATTGACCGTCAACGTGGCTTCTTTCGATTTCACGGTGTCCGTCAAGCCCTTGACCGACACGACCACGCTGAACGTCGCGCCATCATCAGATGCCACGGCGGCTGGCGTATCGTAGGTGGCGGAAACCGCACCGTCGATCAACTGGCCGCGCTTGTACCACTGATAGCTGAACGGCGCCGTGCCGCCCGTGACGCTGACCGCAAAATGCGCGGTCTGGCCCACCAGTACGCTGACGTTGCCTGGCTGTCCGCTGATCACGGGCAGGGTTGGCGTTGGCGGCGGCGGTGGTGGTGGCGGCACTTGCACGTCGCCCGAACCGTAGACTTCGAACTCGTACAGCGAGTAGCCGTATTGCGACGAACGTTGTACGCCTTGCATGCGGACAAAACGTGCGGTGGTGGTAGCGAACGACAGCTGTTCGATGCCGCCCTTGCCGTCGTCCTGCTTGGCTGCCTGATTCCATTGCTGACCGTCAAGCGAGGTCTGGATCAGATAGCGGCTGCCGTATGCACGTTCCCAGTTCAACACGACTTGCGACACTGGCACCGGTGCGCCGAGGTCGACCGCGATCCACGCATTGTCGTCAAAGTTCGACGACCAGCGCGAGTCGGTATTGCCGTCGACCGCATTGCGGTCCACTGCAAAACCGTCGTTTTCGGCGCCGCTGCTGGTGACCGGCTTGTTCAGGGCCAGGTTGGCACGGGTGTTTGCGTTCGGCAACACCGTCAGCAACGCCTTGGTGCTGCTGGCCGAGTGCTCGCCCTGGGTCACCACGACGCTGTACAACGCGCCGCTGTCAGCCAAGGTCAACGCCGGCGTTTGATACGCCGGATCGCTGGTGACCTGCACTTGCTGATTCCCCTTGAACCACTGGTAAGACACGCCGTCGGTAATGCTGGCCTTGACAGCGAAGTGGGCCACCTGGCCAACCACCGCGGTCTGGGTCTTCGGCTGGTCGACAATCGCCAGCTTCGGACCGAACACCTTGAACTCGAACAGCGAGTAGCCGTAGTCGGTGTTGCGTTGTACGCCTTGCATGCGCACATAACGCACGGTTTCGGTCGGGAAGGACAGCACTTCATTGCCGCCACGGCCGGTATTTTGCGTGTACACGGTGCGGTACGCCTTGTCGTCTTGCGAAACCTGGATCAGGTAGCGCTTGCCGTAGGCGTTTTCCCAGTCCAGTTCCACCTTGGTCACCGCTTGCGGCGAACCCAGGTCGATCGTGATCCAGGAAGTCTCGTTGTGCAAGTCCGACGCCCAGCGGGTCGCAGGATCGCCATCGACAGCGTTGGACGCCTTGCCGAAGTTCTCGTTCTCGACCGGTGCACTGGTCAATACGGTCTTGTTCAGCGCTAGGTTGACATCGTCGGCCGGCGCGCCATCTTGCACCAGCAAGGTGGCAGGCTGGGTGCTGGCCTTGCCGCCGGCACTGGTGGTGACGGTCACCGTGAAGGTGGCGCCATTGTCATCCAGCGTGACCGCGGGAATGGTGTAGCTGTCGCTGGTGGCGCCGGTCAATGGCTGGCCGTCGCGATACCATTGATACGCCAGGGTACCGCTGCCGTTCGCCTTGACCGTGAACTGCGCGGCATCGCCCAGTGCCACCGTCTGGCTGGCAGGTGCGCTGGTAATGACAGGCGCAGGCGCCTGGTTATTGCCATTGTTACCGTTGTTGCCGTTGTTGCCATTGCCCGGATCAACCGCGCCGACTACCGACAGGGTGACGATCTGGCTGCTGACTTCGCCGCTGACGTTTCTGGCCTTGACCTGGTATTTCGAACCATTGTCGCCAGCCTTGGCGAGCGGGGTATCGTAGAGCGGCTGCGAGCTGGTCGACACCAGGGCGCCATCGCGGAACCAGTTGTAGATCACATTGCTGCCGCTTGCCGCTGCCGAGAAGTGCGCTTGCGCGCCTGCCGCAACAGTCTGGCTTACGGGTTGCAAGGTCAATACCGGCGCCTGCACCAGACTTTCGCCGCTGACGCACAATACCTTGCCTGGCGCGTTGGTGGCCAGGCTTTGGCTCAGCAAGCCATCCGAACCGACGGTGTACGCGTACTGGTTGTCGTTTTCAACCAGTTTCGAGGTCCAGGTATTCCATTGGCCCGGGAAGGCGCAGCTTGCCGTGTTGTACTTGCTGATCGCCAATGCTTCTTCCGGTGTCGGCAAACGCATGTTTTTTGCCTGGCAATACGCTTGCGCGACAGGCTGGGTAAATTGCGCTTGTCCATCCTGGTTCGGCAGCGCATAGACCCGCCGCTGCCATGTCAGGCCGCTGGCGTTGTCGAGCACATTGTCGGCGTCGAGCACGTTGTAGCGCTGGTTCGGACCGCAACCAGGCACATTGTAGACTTCGATTTCAAACAGCGAATAACCATAATCGCTGGCGCGCTTGATGCCGGTCAGGCGCACATAACGCGCCGAGACAGGTTCGAAGGTGAACTCGTCCAGGCCGCCAGTGGCTTGGGCCGGGTGATGAATCTCTTTCCACGAGCTAGGGTCGTCCTTGGCGTTCGACACTTCGATCTTGTACTCGGAGGCATATGCCGCTTCCCAGCGCAACAGGATGTGGTTGAAGGTTTCCGGGGTCGCCAGGTCGAGCAGCACGCTGGCCGTATCGCCATCTTTCTGATCGGAACTCCAACGGGTCAGCGTGTCGCCATCGGTCAGCGCCGAGGCAGGCATGCCATCCTTGTCCTGGAAGCTGGTCGCGCTGACAAACTTGTGCAACGCCAGATTTTCACCCGGAGGAGCTTGCGTCAAGGCGGCCACTTTGCTGGTCAGGACTTCGTTGGCGGCATTGCCCGCGTTCGATACCTCGACCGTGTAGTTGCCCAGGTCGGTGCTTTTCACCGAGCTGATGGTAAAGATGCTGGTCGACGGCTTGTCGCCGGTCGGGTCATCCTTGTCGACATTGACATCGGCCGTCGCCACCACGTTGCCGTTATTTTTCCAGACGAAATGCATCGGCTTGGAACCGGTTACCGTGGCGCTGAAGCTGACCGACTGGCCGATCTGCGCAATCTTGCTGCTTGGCTGTTCGGTAAATACCGGCTTGACCGCCGCCACCACCGTCAGCAAGGCTTTCGGCGAAGTGACTGTGAGCAAGGCGTTACTGACCGTCACGCTGTATTGCGCGCCGTTATCGTCGAGCGTCACAGGGGCAGTGGTGAAACTGCTCTGTTCCGCGCCGGCGATCAGCTGGTCGTTGCGGTACCACTGATAACGCAGCGTCGGCGAGCCTTCAGCCGTCACCGTAAACTTGGCGGTACGGCCGACCGGCAAGGTCAACGCTTTAGGACCGGTGGCGATCGATGCCGGCACCGGCGGCACTACTTGCAGCGTCGCCGCTTGCGAGTAGACATTGCCCACGCTGTTCGACACATACACTTTATAGCTGCTGCCATTGTCATTGGTCGTGGTGACCGGCGTGACATAGCTGCTGCCGGTGGCGCCAGGAATTTCGGCGTTGTCGCGATACCACTTGAACGACAGCGGGCCGGCGCCCGATGCGGTGACCGAGAAGGTGGCTTGCTCTCCGGCGCTGATCAATTGACCGGCAGGTTGCACCACCACGACCGGCGCGGCCGCATCCTGGGTCGTGCCGAGCGGTACAGGCACGATCTGGAAGGTAGTCTGGGCGCTGCCCAGGCCTGGCGACGATGCGCTGACCGTCACTTGACCATCCTTGAAGCGGCTGCGCACGGCGATGCGTTGCAGGCCGGCTTCGGCCGCCAGTTCAGGCGAGTCTGGCGAGTGGTAGCTGATCATCTTGCGGATCGACGCTTCGCGGGTCGGCGAAGTCGATTTTTCATCGTTGATCTCGGCCGCTTGCGACGCGGTCAGGAAACCGATGCGCGCCAGTTCATCCGCCGAGGTCACGCGCTGTTGCGTGCCGCCGCGATAATTGCCAAGGTCGCTGACCGCGAACGTGATGTTGTTGGTCGCGGTTGGCACCACGATACCGTTGGCATCGACCACGCGGGCGGTGATGAAAGCGGCGTCGCTGCCGTTGGCGGTCACCTGGAAGCGGCTGCCGTCAGGACGCTGCAAGCCTTGCTCGGCGATCAGTTCCAGATGGTCCGGCTGGCCGGCGGTGGTGCGCTGGTCGATCGCGACCGGCTGGGCGAACTTGTCGACGTTCGGCAGGCATTCCGCCGTCACGGTGCCCTCTTTCCATTGCACGCCATCCCAATGGGCCTGGAACGGCAATTGGGTGGTGTCCTGGCTGATGTCGGTGACTTTCGAGTCGATCGGGTTCGGCACCAGGATATCGCCTTGCTGCTCGCCGTTGACTTTCAGGCGCACCGCCGGGCAGTTGCTGAATACGTTGACACGCACCTGGCCGCTGCGGTTCCAGCTATTGGCCAGGGCGACCACCGGTTTCACTTCGAACGGCGTCCACGAAGCCTGATAGGCGTAATACATCAGCTTCGGCAAACGGTTCTGGTCCAGCATCGAATCGGCGATACCGCGCACCAGCTTCGGATCGCTGCCGTCGGCATGCGCGCCGGTTTCACCCGGCGTATCGGCGAGGTACCATTGGGCCAGGCCGAAGGCCTTGGCTGCCACGCCTTCGCTCCAGTCCTTCAGATACTCGGCGACGAATTTGATTTCATAGTCGTAACCGCCACGGAAACCGCCGCCGCCCCACGATTCGGCATTCCAGGTTGGAATGTCCGGATGGTCGCGCTTCAGGTTGATTTCGCAGCTTTGACGGGTGCAGCTGAGGAAGTCGCCGTTTTCAGGATGCTTGGCGTCGCGGCTGCTTTGCGGACGCGCCAATACGGCCGGCAGATCGTCCTTGGCCGGCACTTGCTCCAAGCCGTTGCTGATATCCTTCAGGTTTTGCGCCAGCGTCGGGTTCATGATGCCGTTATTGGCTTCCCATGCCAGGATCGACGGATTGTTACGGTCGCGGTACACCATTTCGCGGTGCAATTCGGTTTTCAGCGCGTGTTTGTAACGCACATTGGCCGGGCACGAATCGGCGTCGCCAGGGTAGCAATTCTGGTCGAAGCCATCTTCGCCGTCGCCGCTAGGCTGCATGATCATGACGCCCAGCGCATCGGCCGCGGCCACGAATTCCTGGCTCGACGAGGAATGGCCTGGACGGTACAGGTTACCGCCGGCCGCGGCCAGCAATTGCAGGTCGCGCCATTGCTGCTCTTCCGGTACCGCGGTACCCAGTGCAGGGTAGTCGTAGCGGCCCGAGGCGCCCCAGAATTTGACCGCCACGCCATTGATGATCGGCGTATCGTTGTTCCAGGTAATGATGCGGATGCCCAGCGGGCTTTCGGTGGCGTCGACGATCGCGCCATCGATGCTGACAATATGGAATACGCGGTACATATAAGGACCGTGATCCGGTACATTGTTCGGATACCACAAGGTCGGATGATCGACCGTCAATTCTTGCTCGTATTTATTGACTTGCAAACCAGGACCAGCGTTCGGCGCCAGCGTCCTGGTCGTTTCCGAGTGGGCAACGATCTTGCCGTCCTTATCCAGGATCTGCGTGGTCAGCGTGACGCTCTTCGCGACCGCGCTTTCATTGAGGATATTGGTTTCGACGTGAATCTCGGCCGAGTCACTGTTGGCCGAACGGGTCGACACATACGTGCCCCAGGTCTTCAAGGTCGGATAAACGTTTTGCGGAATGTGCACCGGATCGGTGATGTACATATACACCGGACGGAACAGACCGGTGTCGCCCTGGCCGAAGCGGTAACCGCCGGCAAAATCAGGGTTGGAGAAGAAATCGCCGTTGGAGGCGGTCTTGACCGCGAGCACGTCGCTACCGTCGAACTTCAGGTACGGCGTCAAGTCGACCACGAACGGCAGGAAGCCGATCACATGGGTCGCCTTCGGATTCAGGTCGCTGGCGCCCTTGATGAACTGGCCATTGATATACACCTGCACGCCGGTATGCGAACCTTCGAACTCGACCAGTATCTTGCGGCCGATATACTTCTTGTCGATAGTCAAATGCTTGCGGTACCAGACACGGCCCAGCATGAAGCCGGCGCCGCCGCCCGATTCCCAGTTGGTGAACATGGTCGACTCATTCGGCGAATGCGGAATGCCGGTGGTGGGCCATTGGGAGTCATCGAAGTCCGGCTTGATAAAATTGTCAGGCTGGTCGTCGGTCAGGTTGTAACGCCACGGCGTGGCGCCCAAGTTGATCTTCAGGCGATTGGACGCCGGAAGTGAAACGGCCTCGGCCGCTGTGACGGAGGGACTGCTGAAAACCCCCGCCACCACGCAAAGAAGGGCAAACATCCAGTAGATGTTTGCCCAACTTGCAACTCTATTTTTTTTCATCGTTTCCCCTCAAAATAAGCCGATTTCCCGCCCCACGGCGGGAAGCACCGGCGTTTTCCCATGAGGCGATATCTTCATGCCAAGCAAAACAAGCCGCTTGACAGGAGATATTTCCTTATGGAAATTATTTCCGAGTGGGAATATATCACGCTGTCCACAAGTGGTCTAATTGATTATGCAATCGTTTTCATTTAAGCATCATTTAAAAACCACGTTCTCTGTTCCCGCTCCTGAATGGCGCGCCGCCATCACCGGCGGTGCCGCTGCTGCGCGATCCTGTTTTAAACCATTCAGTATCTATCCCGGCAGGGAGCGTCGCCGGATGGCTGCTGAGCGGCGGTCAGCAGGCGATGCATACTCTACCGGGGTGGTTCTAAGAGCCTATCCCAGTAGTGAGCGTCTTGTTCTGGCCGCGCATCAGGAGCGCGGACCAGGCGTGAGGAGGACGCGTGGCGGG
>NZ_HG322949.1:649169-663696 GCF_000723165.1 Janthinobacterium agaricidamnosum NBRC 102515 = DSM 9628 | reverse complement strand
TAAGAGCCTATCCCAGTAGTGAGCGTCTTCTGCTGGCAGCGCATCAGCAGCGCGGACCAGGCGTGAGGAGCAAGCGTGGCGGGCCACGCGACGACGAGCAACGCAGTCCCCGCTGCTGAGGGGCGCCAGCAGGGGACGTATTCATCTACTGGGATAGGCTCTAAGCGCCTGGCTTGGCTGCGCCCGGCGTCGTCGTGCCATCCGGCGATGCCTGGCGGCGCTGGCTGAGCCGTTCGACTTCCACCATATGCTGGGTGCCCCAGATGCACAGCGGGCCAAGCGCGTTGGCCAGCGAGCGGCCGAACGGCGTGAGCGAATACTCCACCTTCGGCGGAATTTCCTTGAAATCGATGCGCTCGACGACTTCGTCCAATTGCAGCTCTTTCAGCTGCTGGATCAGCACTTTGTCGCTGACATTTCCCACGGCACGCCTGAGTGCCCCATATCGATGCACGCCTTGTGCCAAATAAAACAGTATCAGCGGCTTCCACTTTCCGCCTAGCACAGCTAGCGCGGCTTCCAGGCCGCAATTGAACGTCATGACCGTCATTTCAGGACTCCCATCAAGGTACTAACAAAAAGGTGCATACTATACATTTTATTTGTACTAGTCTATTCTTTAATTCTTCATTCACCAGGAGTTATCACATGACTAGGCTCAACGGAAAAGTTGCATTAATCACAGGTGGCAATAGCGGCATCGGGCTGGCCGCGGCCAAGCGTTTTGCGGCCGAGGGTGCGCAGGTCGTCATCACCGGCCGGCGCCAGGACGAACTGGACAAGGCGCTCGCAGCCATCGGACATGGCGCCATCGCGGTGCAAGGGGATATTTCCCGGCTGGACGATCTTGATCGCATCACCGCCGAAGTGGCGTCCGAAAAAGGACACATCGATATCTTGTTCGCCAACGCGGGCCTGGGCGATACCGAACCGCTCGGCGCCATTACCGAAGCGTCGTTCGACCGGACTTTCGGCGTGAACGTCAAAGGAACGCTGTTCACTATCCAGAAGGCATTGCCATTGATGAAAGCGGGCGGTTCGATCATTCTGACCAGCTCGACGACGGGTTCGATGGGCACGCCCGGCTTCAGTGTCTACAGCGCATCGAAGGCGGCCGTGCGCAATCTGGCCAGAAGCTGGGCGCTGGATTTGAAGGGCACGGGAATTCGCGTCAATGTACTGTCGCCGGGTCCGACCGAGACACCGGGCCTGCTCGGCCTGGCCCCGGCCGATCAGCAGGACAAGCTGAAGGCGGGCCTGGTGGCGGCCACCCCGATCGGACGCATGGGGCGACCGGACGAAATCGCCGCCGCCGCGCTGTTCCTGGCATCCGACGACAGCAGTTTCATGACTGGCAGCGAATTGTTTGCCGATGGCGGATACGCGCAGGTCTGACGGTTCATTGGTATGCTGTGCAACAATCTTCACAGCAAGGCGGGCACGGCAGATTGCCGGCTCGCCCCGATGCCGGCAGCGGCCATGCTCCGACAGCCGGCATTTCCTCGGCAACGCTCACACCTTCATCGGCAAGATCACCATCTGCAACCCTTCCAGATGCAAACGGCGCTGCACCGCCAGCGACGCCTGGTTGTGCAGCACGCGGGTGAACCAGTTATCGGTGCTGAAAATCAGCTTGCTGGTAAAGAAAATCGCATTCGGGAATTCATGGCTGATTTCTTCGCACAAGCGGGTGATTTCATCCACCGCATCGGTGCCGAAGCCCAGGTAGGATGCCGACGCCATGCCGTGGCTGTGGCAAAAATCGACAAAAAATTCCAGCGTGCCGGCCGCCTCGGTACGCATCTGCTGCAACGCGCCCTCGCCGCCATACGCATGCGCATCGACGGTGCGCGCATTGACGAAAATAAAGTTCTTGAAGTGGCCGGGAAACATGCGCTGCACCCACAGCAAGGCGTGCAAGCCGCCGCCGCGCGACGTGCCGACGATGAACACGGCGGTCTGCCGTTCCGGCTCCGGTTCGATTCCGGCGATGGGATCAATGTTCGGTCCGAACGGCTGGCAGGCAAACACCTCGTCGACGCGCTGGATCGCTTCCCTGGTATGCCAGTAATGCTTGCGAATTACCATGCACAGGCCGGCAATCGCCGCGATGATCAGCGCCGTGACCCAGCCGCCTTGCGTCAACCGTTCATACAGCAAGATCGCCAGGATGCCGGCGCAAATCACGAAACCTGCCAGCGACAACAATAAGCGGCGCAGCCAGTGCCTGCCTTGCTTGCGGTTGCGCATCCAGTACCGGCACAGGCCGAACAGCGAAATGGCGAACGTCAGGAACACCGAAATCGAATACAGCACCACCAGCAAGGTCACGCTGCCGCCGGTCCACAACAATATCGCCAATGCCGCGACGCCCATCACCAGGATGCCGTTCTGCGTCACCAGCCGGGTCGACAGATAGCGGAATTTGTGCGGCACCCAGGAATCGGCCGCCATGTTCGACAACACCGACGGCCCGCCCAGAAAACCGGTATTGGCGGCGACAAACAGCAAGCCCGCCTCGAACGCCAGCACGATCACCAGCAGCGCCTGGTTCAGCACCGGCCCGCCCAGGTCCATGCTGCCGATGATCGTCTTGAAGGTCGACGCGTTCAGCGTTTCGCCGGCGGTCGGCCTGGCGTCCCACAACAAGTACAGCAAGATGATGCCGCCGGCCGTGAACGCCAGCGACAAGGCCATGTACAACATCGTCACCTTGCCGGTGCGTACCCGTGGTTCGGCCAGCAAATTGACATTGTTCGACACCGCCTCCAGTCCGGTATAAGTGCCGCCGCCCTGCGAATACGCCAGCAGCAGCATGCCGGCCACGCCGGCCCAGCCGATATGGCTGGCCAGGTCGCCGGTTTCGGTCATGGTGGCCGGCAGCAATTCCGGCAAATGCGAGGCGTGCACCACCACGCCATAGACGATCAGGATCAAATGCGTGACGACGAAGCCGATGAAGATCGGCAGCAAGATCTGGATCGCCTCTTTCAGGCCGCGCAAATTCATGACGATCAATAGCGCGATGAAACATATCTCGGCCCATAATTTATACGGCTGTAAACCGAGCGGCAAGAACGACGCCAGCGCATCGACGCCGGAAGCGATTGAAATGGCGATCGTCAACACATAATCGAGGATCAGCGCGCAGCCGGAAATCAGGCCCATGTACGGCCCGACCAGTTTGCTGGCCACGCGATACCCGCCGCCGCCGGTCGGAAACAGTTCGATCACCTGGTTGTACGCCAGCGCGATGATGAACACCGTCACCGCGGTGGCCAGCGCCATGTACAGGCCAAGATGCGTATGCGCGCCGAGCGCCTTGAAGGTTTCTTCCGGACCGTAGGCGGACGACGACAAGCCATCGGCGCCGAGACCGACCCAGGCCAGGAAGGCGACCAGCGCCATCGAATGGCGGGTGTCGGCCTGCATCGGATCGAGCGGCTTGCCCAGAATAATTTCGCGTATCTTCTTGTTTCTCATACCGATATCCGGCTTGCCGGCCCGCTGGATAGCTGACGGTAAGGGGATGATACGCCCAATCAAATCGCCGTCCAAACGGGATAAACCATAAAAAACGCCGAAGGCTCTTGCCGGATTGTCGCAAATCAGTGATAATCCGTCTCGCGTTGCCGGGATGGCGGAATAGGTAGACGCACGGGACTCAAAATCCCGCGCTGGAGACAGCGTGCCGGTTCGATTCCGGCTCCCGGCACCACCCAACTGTAACCTCTTGATCGCTCAAGAGGTTTTTTGTTTTGGGCGGCCGGTTTGATGCGCCGCATGATTGCGGCCTGGCGGAATGCAAGGCGATGGTGGCTGCGGTGTTCACGCGTGGCACATCCGCATTTATAATTTACCATGACCATCAACCGCAGGAGCCGCCGTTGCCAGCATTATCTCCCTACACCTTGCGCCTGGAAATCCCCAGCGTCGGCACTTACCAGCAGCTGCGCACCGGCTCCGGCCTGAGCGCCAAGACCGACGACGCGGCGGCGCGCGGCCTGCCCAATTCACTGTTCGCGGTGCAAGTCTTGCACGGCGATGAAGTGGTCGGCATGGGTCGCGTCATCGGCGATGGCGGCTGCTTTTTCCAGGTCACCGATATCGCGGTGCTGGCCGCCCATCAGGGCCGGGGGCTGGGCAAGCTGATCATGCGCGAAATCAGCGCCTACATCGCCGAAAACGTGCCGGCCAGCGGCTACGTCAGCCTGATCGCCGATGGCAAGGCGCAAGACCTGTACGCCCAATTCGGCTTCAAGCCGACCGCTCCCGCTTCGGTCGGCATGGCGCTGTATCGCCCCGTGCGCTGACTCAAGCAGCCATCGACGCCGCACGCAGCCGTTCGACATCCTTCAGCGGCGGCAAGCCGTACAGCCGGCCGTACTCGCGGAAACCCAGGACATGCCCGATTGCTGCGTGGCAGGCTGTTCTTGCGACGAATTCATCGCCGCCAATGCCGACATCGACGCCTGGCTGAAACGTCAGCCCGGATTCATCGCGCGCCGGATCGCCGGATGGGACGACGGCGCCATCGTCGACATGCTGATCTGGGACAGCGCCGGCAACGCCCGCGCGGCGATGGGCCGGCTGATGGAAGAACTGGCCGATTCGCCGGTACACGACATGATCGACCAGCACACGGTATCGTGGTCGGTGGCGCCGGTGCGGCACCGGATCGAACGCTAAGCGCCGGCCTTCAATCCGGCGGTCGGAACTCCCGCCCACGTCTCGAAAATGCAACAGTGACAATATGCGTAAATTAGCAAGAGAAATTTAGTTACTGTGAGCAACATCACCATAACAATTCACGATCCTTGCTGGGAAAAACATACCGCACCCGTGTGAACAGGAGGAGACCCGCAGGGCCGGTAGTCACTTCTCTGCAGCCTGGCATTTGTCTCGGCAAAGCGCATAGGCTGCGGAAAAAATAGCACGCATAACAGTTTTTGCACATCAGACGCTTGACTTGGCGGTATCGCCGCTCCATTGCCCCACTCTTCTGAGGACTCGAACATGCATCGTTATTTAATCATGCTGTGCCTGGTAATGACATCCGCCGCTCCCGGCTATTCGTTCGCGCAATTTACCGGTCACCTGGAACTCTTGCCCGCCGGATGCCAGGCGACCGGACAATGCACCTTGAAAAACAAATTGCATTTCAAGGATGCCGATCACGTGGAATGGGAAGCCAAGGCCGGGCTGGTCACCGATGGCGCTTCGATACCCGGCATTTTCCAGCCCATCATCGGCGCGCCCTTCGATCCTTCGTTTATCAAGGCGGCGATTATTCACGACCATTACTGCGACCGGCATGTGCGGCCGTGGCGCCAGACCCACAAGGTATTTTACGAGGGGCTCATCGATCAGGGGGTGTCCATGGTCAAGGCAAAAACCATGTACCTGGCGGTCATGCTGGGCGGGCCGAAATGGGTCCAGCTGATCCCGGGCATCGCCTGCGGTGAAAACTGCATCAACAACGTCAAGACTGTGGCCGGCGTCCCCGGCTACCGGTTCAGGAACGCCGATTATTCCGCCCCCGATATCGCACCGGCCATGGCAAGGCTGGCAGCACTGCTGGAAGCCGATCCGGATGCCATCTCGATCGAAGAAATCGATGCGTACGCCGAATCGCTGCGGCCGATGGATTTTTACTTCCAACATGGCGCCGAAGTGGCCGTCAACGACACCGCCGCCATCGAGTGACGGCCAGGCGCGATTGAACAGCGGACGCTGCCCCCGAGCTTGGCGGCAGCGTGCCGGACGGCCAGCCCCCCATTACGGTCCGGATACGCCAAATCCTTTAAAATAGCGGGCAAAGATACATTTACATAGCCTGTTTTCATTATTAAGGATACAAAAATGGCAATATCCAGCACCGAAGAAATCGTCGCCGAATTGCGCGCTGGCCGCATGGTGATCCTGGTCGACGAAGAAGACCGCGAAAACGAGGGCGACCTGGTGCTCGCGGCCGATTTCGTGACGCCGGAAGCGATCAATTTCATGGCCCGCTACGCGCGCGGCCTGATTTGCCTGACCTTGAACGAGGAAATCTGCGAACGCCTGAATTTGCCGATGATGACGACCAGTAACGGCACCGCCTTCGGCACCAATTTCACGGTGTCGATCGAAGCGGCCGAAGGCGTGACCACCGGTATTTCCGCCGCCGACCGCGCGCGCACCATCCAGGTCGCGGTAGCGAAAGATTCGGTCGCCGCCGATATCGTGCAGCCGGGCCATATCTTCCCGGTGCGCGCCGTCAATGGCGGCGTGCTGATGCGCGCCGGCCATACCGAAGCCGGTTGCGACCTGACCGCGATGGCCGGCCTGACGCCGGCGTCGGTGATTTGCGAAATCCTCAAGGACGACGGCGAGATGGCGCGCCTGCCGGACTTGCTGGAATTCGCGGCCCTGCACAATATGAAGATCGGCACCATCGCCGACCTGATCCACTACCGCAACCAGAACGAATCGCTGGTCGACCGCATCGCCGAACGTCCCTTGAAAACCGCGCACGGCCAATTCCGCATGATCGCGTTCCGTGACAAGCCTAGCGGCTCGGCCCACCTGGCGCTGGTGCGCGGCGACCTGGCCCCGAACCTGGAAACGCTGGTGCGCGTGCACGAGCCGGTGTCGGTGCTCGACTTGCTGGAAACCGAGGCGACCACCCACTCGTGGAATATCTCGGCCTCGCTGGCGGCGATCCAGGCTGCAGAGCGCGGCGTGATGGTGCTGCTCAATTGCGGCGAATCGGCCAACGATCTGTTTGCCCAGTTCAGCGCGCTCGACACGCCGGGCATCAAACCGAAGGGCCGCGCCGCCAGCATGGACTTGCGCAGCTACGGCATCGGCGCGCAAATCCTGCGCGCACTGGGCGTCGGCAAGATGAAGCTGCTGGCCAACCCGCGCAAGATGCCGTCGATGACGGGCTTTGACCTGGAAGTGGTCGGTTTTGTGCCGTGCCCAGGCACCGATTGCGACTGATTTTCCACCGGGAGCGCCGGGCAAAACGTCCATGGATGCGTTGCATCGCCTTGCCCTGAATGTTTTGTCCGGCGCGCTAACTGTTCGTCAAATAGTCGATGAACGCCCGCAGCTTCAACGCCAGATGCCGGCCCGGCGTGTACACCGCATGCACGGCGCCGGTGTACGGGCCGCAAAATTCCCATTCCGGCAGCACCAACTGCACGCTGCCCCTGTCGAGCGCGGCGCGCGCCGCAAAATCGGGCACCAGCCCGATGCCGCCATCGGCTTCGACCAGCGCCATGATGGCGCCGCTATTGTTGATCGTGATGCGCGCCGGCAGCCTGACTTCCTCCGTGTCCGGACCGCGGCGCATGCGCCATTGATCGTCGAACGCGCCATAACCGAGATAGCAGCAGCGATGCTGTAATAAATCCCGCGGCGCGGCCGGCGCACCATGCTGTTCCAGATAGGCGGACGACGCCACCAGCACATAGCGCATGTCGCACAGGGGCCGCGCGGCCAGTCCCGGCGCCAGTTCGCGCGCGATCCGGATGGCCAGGTCGATGCCGTCTTCGGCCAGGTCGATGGTGCGGTCGGTCAGCGTCAGGCGCACGTCGACGTCCGGATAGCGGTCGAGGAAACCGGGCAGGCGCGGCGCCAGCCATACCTGGCCGAACACGATGGGCGCGCTGATGCGCATCACGCCGTTCGGCCGCGCACTGTAGCTGCCGGCCAGCGCGTGCACTTCGCGCGCGGTGCTGAGCATGCGCACGCACGCCGCATGCACTTGCTGGCCCAGCTCGGTCAGCGACAGCGAACGGGTGGTGCGCAACAGCAAACGCCCGCCCAGGTGCGCTTCGAGCCGCGCCACGTGGCGGCTGACGGCCGACGTGGCCACGCCGAGCTGGCGCGCCGCCGCTGAAAAGCCGCCGCTGTCGACCACTTGGGCGAATACCGCCATTTCGTTGAGCATCTCCATACCATCCTCCATCTTTGCGATCAGAGCAACAAACCTTTGCATTTTAAACGGATTGTTTATCCATGCGTTCAGGTCAATACTACTCCCATGCATAAACCCTATGCCTGCCCTTTTGGAGATGACATGACTTACGATATTTTCCGCACCGATGGCCGCGGTCAGGTAGTGCGCCAGCAGCAACAGCCGGCTCCGCTCGGCCCGCATGACGTGCTGGTTGCCGTGCGCGCCATCGGCCTGAACTTCCGGGATGTCTATTTCGTCAAGGGCAACCGTTTCCGCCCGGCGGCCGAAGGCATGATTCCATTCAGCGATGCGGCCGGCCTGGTCGAGGCGGTCGGTTCCGCCGTGACCCGCTTCAAGGCCGGCGACCGGGTCAACTCGACCGTGCTGCCGAACTGGATCGACGGTCCGCTGACCGAGGAAGGGCTGGCCGTTTCGCTGGGCAGCCGCAGCCGCGACGGCGTGCTGGCCGAGAAAATCCAGGTGCATGAAAAAGAACTGGTGGCGATCCCGGACAGCTTGTCGGATATCCAGGCGGCGACCTTGCCGATCGCGGCGCTGACCGCGTGGCATGCGGTGGCCGAGCTGAATGTGCTGGCGCCGGGCGACACGGTGGTGGTGCAAACCACCGGCGGCGTGGCGGTGTTCGCGATCCAGTTCGCCAAGGCGCTGGGCGCGCGCGTGATCGTCGTGTCGCGCAGCGACGACAAGCTGCAGCTGGCGCGGCAAGCCGGCGCCCACGACGTGATCAACTCGACCGTCACGCCGGAATGGGACCAGCAAGTATTGGCGCTGACCGGCGGCAAGGGCGCGCAGCTGGTGCTGGACATGGGCTTGACCGACTCGCTGCGCCGCTCCGCCCGCGCAGTGGCGTTCGAAGGCACGGTGGCGATCATCGGCGTGGTGCAGGAAGAGACCAATCCGCTCGATATCTACACGGTGATGACCAGGAATATCAATGTGCGCGGCGTCGAAACCGGCTCGCGCAGCATGTTCCAGCGGATGAGCCGTTTTATCGCCTTGCACCAGATCGTGCCGGTGATCGACCGCGTGTTCGACGTGGCCCAGGTCGACGACGCGCTGACCTACCTGGCCGGCAGTCCGTTCGGCAAAGTGGTGCTGCGCTTCGCTTAAGCAGCTATCCCTGCCCGGCCTGCGCTTCGGCCAGCAGCCACGCCGTGAACGCGTTCACGGCGGCGCAGGCCACTACGCCCTCCTTGCGCACCACGTAATACGCGAAGCCGCAAGGTTGCGCCTCGCCGAACGGACGCACCAGCCGTCCCGACGCCAGGTCGTTCACCACCAGCGAACTGCGGCCCAGCGCGACGCCGCCGCCGGCGATCGCGGCCTGTATCACCGCCGCCGAATCGTTGACCTGCAAGCCGCGTTCCGAATCGATGCCCTTGATGCGGGCCTTTTTCAGCCAGCTGCACCAGCCGGGAAAGGACGCTTCGCCGCGCATCGACACGTCGTGGATCAGCGCATGATGGCGCAGGTTGGCGGCGCTGGTCAGCGGATATTCGCCGCCCAGCAGGGCCGGGCTGCAGACCGGGAAAAAATCATCGTCCAGTAAATGGGTCGCGCTCAGGCCAGGCCAGCGGCCGGCGCCGAAACGGATGCCGAGGTCGACCCGCGCGGTATTGAAATCGACGATGCGGCCATTGGTGTCGAGCACCAGGTCGATGTGCGGATGGCTTCTCTGGAAACGCTCCAGGCGGCCCAGCAGCCATTTGTCGGCGAACGCCGGCGGCACCGTCACGCTGACAGTGGTGCGCGACACGCTGGCCTTGAGCCGTCCGACCGCGCTGGCCAGCAAGTCGAAGCCGGCTTGCAGGTCGGGGATCGCGCTGCGCCCCTCTTCGGTCAATTCCAGCCTGGCCGCGCCGCTCTGGGTGCGATGGAACAGCGCCACGCCGAGGGTTTCTTCCAGGCCGCGCACCAGTTGGCCGACCGCCGCCGGCGTCACGTTCAATTCATCGGCGGCGCGCACGTAGCTGAGGTGGCGCGCCACCGCTTCGAAGGCGCGCAAGGCATTGAGATTATTAGGGGCTCGCATGGCATGAAAACAGGTCAACAACAGGCCGACATAGTTTTTCTATCCGGGGTGCACAGATCATCTCAGTTGTCGGCGCCGCGGTCAAGGACGATAGTGCAGGCACGGCAATGCCACCATCTTTGCCATCCACTACCACTATCGGAGCAAGCCCATGAAACTCGCAGACAAAACCGTCCTGATCACCGGCGGCACCACCGGCATCGGCCTGGAAACCGCCAAACTGCTGCACGCCGAAGGCGCGCGCGTGATCGTCACCGGCGTCAATCCGGAACGCATCGCCGCCGCCTCGCGCGAACTGGGACCGGAAGTCACCGTGCTGTACGCCGACCTGCGCAAGGCGGCCGACCTGGACCAGGTAATCAGCACCGTGCGCGCCCGTTTCGGCCAACTCGACATCCTGTACGCCAACGCCGGCGTCGGCACGGTCGCGGCGCTGGAAGCGGTGACCGAAGCGCAGATCGACGATCAATTCGCGATCAATTTCAAGGGCGTTTTCTTCACCGTGCAAAAAGCCGCGCCATTGATGGCCAGCGGCGGCAGCATCGTGCTGGCCACCTCGTTCCTGAACGCGGTCGGCGCGCCGGGCTTTTCCATCCTGTCGGCCTCCAAGGCGGCGGTGCGTTCGCTGGCCCGCACGCTGGGCGCGGAACTGGCGCCGCGCGGCATCCGCGTCAATGCGGTCAGCCCCGGCCCGACCGCCACGCCGTTCCATGAAAAACTGGGCTTGAGCGATGAACAACTGAGCGCGGCGGCGGCCGGCATCGAAGCACAAATTCCGCTGGGCCGCTTTGGCGGCGCCGCCGAAATCGCCAAGGCCGTGCTGTTCCTGGCCAGCGACGACGCGTCGTTCGTGACCGGCACCGAAATCGTCGTCGATGGCGGCATCAGCCAGTTTTAATATCAATCAAAGGAATCAGCCATGTCTACCCCTAGCTGCAACACCCGCGCCGCGCTGCGCACCGTTGATGCCGATGGCGTCAATATCTTTTACCGCGAAGCGGGACCGAAAGACGCTCCCGTCATCCTGCTGTTGCACGGCTTCCCATCGTCGTCGTTCATGTACCGCGAACTGATACCGCTGCTGGCCACGCGCTACCGCGTGATCGCGCCGGACTTGCCGGGTTTCGGCTTCACCAGCGTGCCGGCCGAGCGAAATTATGTGTACACCTTCGATAACCTGGCGCTGACGGCCGAAGCCTTCGTGCAAGCGCTGGGCTTGAAAAAATATGCGCTGTACGTGTTCGACTATGGCGCGCCGGTCGGCCTGCGCCTGGCCGCCAGCCAACCGCAGCGGGTCACCGCGCTGGTGTCGCAAAACGGCAATGCCTACCTGGACGGCCTGGGCGATGCGTGGGCCCCGATCCAGGCCTACTGGGCCGATCCAAGCGCCGCCAACCGCGACGTGGTGCGCGGCATCCTGAACCTGGAAGGCGTCAAATGGCAATACACGCACGGCGTCGCCAATGCGCTCGATGTGGCGCCTGAAACGTATTACCTGGACATGGCCCTGATGGAGCGGCCGGGCAACCGCGAGATCCAGCTCGACCTGTTCCTGGACTATGCGTCGAACCTGGAACAGTATCCGGCCTTCCAGCAATTCTTCCGCGAGCATCAACCGCCGACGCTGGTCATCTGGGGTAAGCACGACCCCTTCTTCATCCCGCCGGGCGCCGCCGCCTACCAGCGCGACAATCCGGACGCGCTGGTGCGCATGCTCGACACCGGCCACTTTGCGCTGGAAACCCACGTCGGCGACATCGCCGCCGAGATCCACGCCTTGCTGGAAAAAGCAGCGCGCTAACCCAGCTGCACCGCCTTGCTAATCCGAAGGGCCGTCCTGCGAAGGCGGTCCTTTTTTGTGTTTCTTGACCAAACTCAGTTTAAAGGCAATACTTGCCACCACTCCTGCAATACCGATTGCCAGCAATAAATCGTCCATCACGCCTCCTGTCGAGAATGCGGCTGCCACCGCTGCAATGTCAATCACATAACTTGACTATAACGCAAGCACCGCGGTTCACGCCAATATCAAATATGGCCTGTCACTATCTCAAAATGGCATAACGATGATCTCACTGAAGCAAATGAAGTATTTTGTCGAAATCGTGGACGCCGGCAGTTATTCGCGCGCGTCGTAACGTTTGTATATTGCGCAATCGGCGCTGAGCCGGCAAATCAAGGAACTGAAAAACGAACTGGAAACGGCGCTGCTGGTGCGCGATGCGCGGCATATCGAATTGACGCCGGCAGGCAGCCTGTTCCATGAGCATTGCAAGCGCCTGCTCGACGATATCGCCGCCACCATCCTGCAAACCCAGCAAGTCGGCAAGGGCGGCCAGGGCACGATACGGCTGCTGCATTCCAGTTCGGTCAACTTGACGGAACAACTGGCGCAGTCGACGGTCGGCCTGATGTACCGGCGCGACCCGACACCGCTGGTGGCCGGCTTTATCGCCGCATTTGAAGCCGGCTTGCTGCGCCTCAATTAGCCGATTCCCCCATTTACAGGCTGAACGATTAAAATGGCGGCTATCGCGCATCGCGCCGCAACACCTTGTTTTTCAGAGAGATTCCATGGTTTACCTGTTCATATTGCTGGTCGCCGCCATCGCCTATATTTTGGTACGCAACAAAATGCGTGCGACGGCGCGTCATCCGCTGCCGGTGACGGTCCGCAAATATGTGCCGGACTTGCCGCCAACCGCTCCCGCCTTTCACTGGAGCGATGACGGCCGCTATGCGTCCGAAGTGGAAAACGAATCGGCCTACCAGGACACCATACGCCAGCTGGCCGGCGAGCATGGCGAAAAAAACGCCGATACCCGCCACCTGGCGATCTTGCTGCCGGACGATCACAATCCCTACCAGGACAAGGCGGTGGCGGTCTTCATCAACACCCGCCTGGTCGGCTACCTGGCGCACAGCGACGCCTTGCGCCTGCGCCGCAAGCTGGGCCGCAAGGATATCGTCGGCCAGCCGACCTCCTGCGATGCGGCGATCCGCGGCGGCGGCGCGTGGAATGGCAAGCGCCTGTCTTATGCGGTGTGGCTCGACTTGCAACCGTTCGATTGACGATTGGCGCGACAAAAAACGACTATCGACAACATCGTCACCAATCAAGCCGGGCAGCTGGCCTAGGCCAGATTAAAATCACTTAACACGCATAAAAATTACAAATAAGCTAATTATTTTATAGATGTGGTAAGGTAATCCAGCATCCCGGCAACCTGGAATCCCACCATTGGCTTATTGATGAAACACTTCCTGCTGCAATTTTTTTCGCCGCCGAGCGACCCCGCGCTGATTTATTACGGCACCCACCATGCGGGCCTGGTGACCTTGTCGGTGCTGGTGGCCGTCTTTTCTTCGTGGATGGGCTTGCAGATGACGGCGTATGGCCGCTCGCAAGACAAACTCAGCGCAGCATTGCGCATCATCACCTGGCTCAGCGGCAGCGTGGCCTTCGGTTGCGGCATGTGGGCCATGCATTTCATCGGCATGCTGGCGTTCGACCTGTGCACCAGCATCGAATACGACCGCAGCATGACGCTGCTGTCGCTGCTGCCGGCGGTGGCGGCGTCGTTTGTCGCGATGTCCGTCATCGGCCGGCGCAAAGCGAGCCCGGCCGCGTTGCTGGCCGGCGGCGCGCTGGTCGGCTGCGGCATCGGCGCCATGCATTACACCGGCATGCAAGCGATGCGCACCGGCATGGCCTTGCAATACGATCCCTGGCTGTTCCTGCTGTCGCTGGCGGTGGCGGTCGCGCTGGCCACGCTGGCGCTGTGGATACGCTTTCGCCTGCGCGGCGTACGTGGGCACATCGGTCCGCGCATGCGCAACCTGATCGCCGCCACCGTCATGGGCTGCGCGATGGCCGGCATGCATTACACCGGCATGACGGCGGCGCGTTTTATCGGTCCGCTGCCAAGCTCCGCGGCCGGCCCCGCCAGCACCACCTTCCTGGCGCTGGCGGTGACGCTGATCACCGTCGCGCTGACGATACTGGTGGCGTCCGCCAATGGCTGGCTGCGCTACCGGGAATTATTCCGCCACCTGAGCCAGAGTGAAAGCTGGATGCGCTCCTTGCTGACCACCACCATCGACGGCGTCGTGACGATCGACAAGCAGGGTATCGTGCAGGAATTCAATGCGTCGGCCGAACGCATCTTCGGCTGGCGCCGCGATGAAATCGTCGGCCGCCACGTCAAGCTGATGCTGGCCGACGTGGAGCGCTCGGAACGCGAAGGCTTGCTGCACTTGCTGAACACCGGCGACATGAACTTGATCGGCAAGAGCAATGAAGTGATGGCGGTGCGCAAGGATGGCACGCCAATCCCGATACGCCGCGCGCTGGGCCATGCGCGGCTGGCCGATACCGATCTGTTCGTGCTGTTCATTACCGACATCAGCAAGCGGCGCGCGATCGAGCTGGCGCTGCGCGAAAGCGAACAGCAATTCCGTTCGCTGATCGGCAATATTCCCGGCATCGCGTTCCGCTGCACGACGGCGGAAAACCAGCCGATACT
>NZ_HG322949.1:567548-649133 GCF_000723165.1 Janthinobacterium agaricidamnosum NBRC 102515 = DSM 9628 | reverse complement strand
TGTTCATCAGCGACGGCGTCGAACAAGTGACCGGTTATCCGCCGCAAGACTTCCTCGGCGATCCGCCGCAACGCACGGTAACCATGCTGATCGTGCCGGAAGACCGCGGCCATGCGGTCGACGTGTTCCAGCGCAGCGTCGCCAGCGGCGAACCGTACCTGCTCGAATACCGCTTGCGCCATGCCGACGGCGGCTTGCGCTGGCTGTGGGAGCGCGGCGCCGTGGTGCTCGACGGCGAAGGCCGGGTGCGCTGGGTCGATGGCGTAATCCTCGACATCACCGAACGGCGCCGGATCGAGGAAGACTTGCGCGACGCCAAGGAAAAAGCCGAACACGCGGCCGCCGCGCGGGCCAGCTTTGTCGCCAATATGAGCCATGAAATCCGCACGCCGATGAATTCCATCCTCGGCTACACCGATGTGTTGCTGGATACCCCGCTGCTGCCGGAACAGCGCCGCCACCTCGATACGGTGCGCCAGGCCGGACGTGCGCTGCTGCGCCTGCTCAATGAAATCCTCGACACTGCCAAGCTCGACAAGGGCGCGGTGGAACTGGAACTGGACGACTACAATCTGGTGGCGCTGCTCGACGAACTGTCGTCCACCTTCGGCGGCAATGCCCGCAACAAGGGCCTGGCGATGGAGCTGCGCTACGACCCGTTGCTGCCGGTCAATGTATACGGCGACGAATTGCGCCTGCGGCAAGTGATCAGCAACTTGCTCGACAATGCCATCAAGTTCACCACTTCCGGCAGCGTGACGCTGAGCGCGCAAGTAGAAGGCGAACAATTGCATATCGTGGTGCAAGACACCGGCATCGGCATTCCGCCGGACCGGCTCGAAGCGATTTTCGATCCCTTCGTGCAAGCCGATAATTCGACTACCCGGCGCTTCGGCGGCACCGGCCTGGGCACCACCATCAGCCGGCAATTGGTGACGCTGATGCAGGGCAAGATCTGGGCCGACAGCCAGGCCGGATTCGGCACCGCCTTCCATGTGCTGCTGCCGCTGGAAGCGGCCCGCAATACGCCGCACAGCTACCGCCAGGATCAGCAACAGCCGTTCGACTTGCCGCCGCTGCGCATCCTGGTGGCCGACGATGTGCCGCAAAACCTCGAACTGCTGTGCCTGCTGTTGCGCAAGCACGGCCACAGCGTCGACACCGCCGCCGACGGCGCGCTGGCGGTGCGCATGGCTGGCGCGGTGCGCTACGACGCGATCCTGATGGACTTGCAAATGCCGCACATGGATGGTTTGGAGGCGACCCAGGCAATCCGTGCCGCCTTGCGCGACGGCGCGCCCCGGGTGCCGGTGGTGGCCATGACCGCCAGCGTGCTGGCGGCGCACCGCAAGGCCAGCCGCGCCGCCGGCATGGATGGGTTTGCGACCAAGCCGGTCGACTGGCATGCGCTGTCGCATGAAATCGCGCGGGTGCTCGGCTTGCGTCCGGCGCTGCCCGACGACCAGCCGCCGGCGCAGCCGCCCTCGTCCGGCCAGCGCGTGCTGCATCGCAGCGCCGGACTGGCGCGCTGGTCCGGCAGCGACAGCGCCTACCGCCAGGCGCTGGCCCGCTTCGACCACGATTACTGCGCCGCGGCGCCGCGGCTGGCCGAGTTGATCGCAACGCGGCAATATCTTGCAGCACAGACGCAAGCCCACAAGATGCGCGGCGTGGCCGCCAACCTGGGACTGGAACAATTAAGCGTCACGCTGGCGCAGCTGGAACGCCTGTGCGCCGAAGCCGATCATCACAATGCGGCCGCGATGAGCGAAGCGCTGAGCCACCTGGTGGACCGCTTGTCGGCCGCGCTGGCGGCGCTGCGCCTGCTGACGGCGCAGCAAGCGGCGGCGCCCGCCGCCAGCGCCGGCACGGCGCAACAAGATTGCCGCGGCGCACGCGACGCCGCCGCAACGCTGCTGGCCGCGCTGGGCCACGGCCAGCTCGACGATGCGGCGCTGGCGGCGCTGGAAACCGCGCTGGGCGCGCATGCGGCGATCCTGGCGCCATTGCGGGCGGCGCTGGACGACTTCGACTTTCCGCTGGCGCAAACCCGCTTGCAAACACTGCTCAACACTTACGACACGGAGCCGACATGAGCATCCATTCCCATAAAAAACCGCTGATCCTGGTGGTCGACGACGAAGCAGCCAACCTGCAATTGCTGCGCCATATACTGCAGGACGATTACCGCCTGCTGTACGCCAAGGATGGCGCGCGGGCGCTGGAACTGGCGCGCCAGGAACGCCCGGCGCTGGTCTTGCTCGACGTGATGATGCCCGGCATGAGCGGCTACGATGTATGCCGCGTGCTCAAGGCCGATCCGGCCACCAGCGCGATGCCGGTGATTTTCGTCACCGCGCTGAGCGACCCGAACGACGAACTGGTCGGCTTCGACGCCGGCGCCGTCGACTACATCACCAAGCCGGTCAGCCCGCCGATCGTGCGGGCCCGGCTGCGCACCCATTTGTCGCTGGTGCGCATCGATGAATTGAAGGAAACCCAGCTGCAAATCGTCCAGCGGCTGGGCCTGGCGGCCGAATACAAGGACAATGAAACCGGCTTGCACGTGATCCGCATGAGCCATTACGCGCGCCTGCTGGGACGCGCGGCCGGCATGGATGACATCGAGGCCGACGACTTGCTGCACGCGGCGCCGATGCACGACGTCGGCAAGATCGGCATCCCCGACCGCATCCTGCAAAAACCGGGCAAGCTGGACAGCGACGAATGGGCCATCATGCAAACCCATGCGGCGATCGGCGCCGCCATCATCGGCGAGCACCCGGACAGCAGCATGCTGGGCGTGGCGCGCCAGATCGCGCTGACGCACCATGAAAAATGGGATGGCAGCGGCTATCCGAACCAGCTGGCCGGCGAAAATATTTGCCTCGAAGGAAGGATAGTCGCGATCGCCGACGTGTTCGACGCGCTGACCTCGACCCGTCCCTACAAACGGGCCTGGCCGGTCGACGATGCGGTGGGCTACCTGCAAGAACAGCGCGGCCGGCATTTCGATCCGACGCTGGTGGACCTGTTCGTCGAGAAAATGCCGGCCGTAAATGAAATCCGCGTGCGCTGGGAGGAGCACGAGTAATCAGCACGATGCATCAGCACCCTGCGTATTACCAGCGCGCGCAAGCGGATGGGAAACAAGCTGAATCGAGGTGAACTCCCGCACCTGACAGCGCTGTTGCGTCACACAATATGTCGCCGATAGCAATGGCTACGACGTGATTGAAGACCGCTGGGAGAGCAAGGAGTTCGGTGCCATCTTAAGACGGTATGGGGAGCCCGGGTTTGATCGAGATCAAAAGTGCAAAAGAAAGCAACTGATGCGGTAGGCCGGATGACGCGGACATACAAAAACAGAGGCGCGAAGCCTCTGTTTTCATCGTGCACTAGCAGTCTGGCAATTACACCTTGCGTTGCGCCACCGCATCGACCACGCACAGCGCGGTCATGTTGACGATGCGGCGCACGGTGGCCGACGGGGTCAGGATATGCACCGGCTTGGCGCAGCCGAGCAGGATAGGACCGACCGCGATGCCGTTGCCGGCCGCCGTTTTCAGCAGGTTATAGGCAATGTTGGCGGCGTCGATGTTCGGCATCACCAGCAGGTTGGCGTCGTTCTTCAAATCCGAATTCGGCATGATCTTCTTGCGCAATTTCGAATCCAGCGCGGTATCGCCATGCATTTCGCCGTCGATTTCCAGGTCCGGCGCTTTTTGCTTGATGATGTCCAGCGCGGCACGCATTTTTTGCGCCGAAGCACTGTCGCTGGAACCGAAGTTCGAATGCGACAGCAGCGCGGCGCGCGGCGACAGGCCGAAACGGGTCATTTCCTCGGCCGCCATGATGGTGATCTCGGCCAGTTGATCCGGGTTCGGATTGTCATTGACGTGGGTATCGACGATCACCAGTTGGCGCTCAGGCATGATCAGCACGTTCATTGCCGCGTAAACATTGCTGCCGGCGCGCTTGCCCAGTACCTGGTCGATGTAGTCCAGGTGCAGCTGGGTGGTGCCGAAGGTGCCGCAAATCATGCCGTCGGCGTCGCCCTTGTGTATCATCATCGAACCGATCAGGGTGTGGCGGCGGCGCATTTCCAGCTTGGCGTATTCTTCGGTGACGCCCTTGCGGCTGGTCATCTCGTAATAGGTGTGCCAGTAATCGCGGTAACGCTCATCGAAATCCGGATTGATGACGTCGAAATCGACGCCGTGCTTCAGGCGCAGGCCAAATTTCTGGATGCGCGCTTCCAGCACCGCAGGGCGGCCCACCAGGATAGGACGCGCCAGACGCTCGTCAACCACCACTTGCACGGCGCGCAACACGCGCTCTTCTTCGCCTTCGGCGTAGACGATGCGCTTGAGTTCGGCAGGCGTGCTTTTCGCCATCAGGAACAGCGGCTTCATGAAGGTGCCGCTGCGGTACACGAATTGCTGCAGACTGTCGGCGTAGGCTTGCAAATCCTTGATCGGGCGGGTGGCCACGCCGGATTCGAAGGCGGCCTGGGCCACTGCCGGCGCGATCTTGATCAGCAAACGCGGATCGAACGGCATCGGAATCAGGTATTCCGGACCGAACGACAGGTTGCTGATGCCGTAGGTGGTGGCGACGATGTCCGATTGCTCGGCGTGGGCCAGGTCGGCGATCGCGTGCACCACCGCGATTTCCATTTCACGGGTGATGGTGGTCGCGCCGCAATCGAGTGCGCCACGGAAAATATACGGGAAGCACAACACATTGTTGACCTGGTTCGGGTAATCCGAACGGCCGGTGGCGATGATGGCGTCGCTGCGCACGGCCTTGACTTCTTCCGGCAGGATTTCCGGGTTCGGATTGGCCAGCGCCAGTATCAATGGATTCGGCGCCATCTGGCGCACCATGTCTTGTTTCAGCACGCCGCCGGCGGAGACGCCGAGGAAAATGTCGGCGTCAGGAATGATTTCAGCCAGGGTGCGCAGCGGCGTATCTTGCGCGAAACGTTCCTTGTCCGGGTCCATCAATTCGACGCGGCCCTTGTAGACCACGCCGGCCAGGTCGGTGACATAGATGTTTTTCAGCGGAAAGCCGAGGTCGACGATCAGGTCGAGGCAAGCCAGCGCGGCGGCGCCGGCGCCGGACACCACCAGTTTGCATTCTTCGATTTTCTTGCCGACCGCTTTCAAGCCGTTCAGGATGGCCGCGCCGACGATGATCGCGGTGCCGTGCTGGTCGTCATGGAAGACGGGAATCTTCATCCGTTCGCGCAATTGGCGTTCGATATAGAAACACTCTGGCGCCTTGATATCTTCCAGGTTCACGCCGCCGAAGGTCGGTTCCAGCGAGGCGATGATGTCGACCAGTTTGTCCGGGTCGGATTCATTGATTTCAATGTCGAACACGTCGATGCCGGCGAACTTCTTGAACAGTACGCCCTTGCCCTCCATCACAGGCTTGGCGGCGAGCGGGCCGATATTGCCCAGGCCCAGCACGGCGGTGCCGTTGGTGATAACTGCGACCAGGTTGCCGCGGGCAGTGTATTTATAAGCGTTGGCGGGATCGATGACGATCTCTTCGCACGGCGCCGCGACACCCGGCGAATACGCCAGCGCCAGGTCGCGCTGGTTGGTCAACTGTTTGGTGGGCGTAACACTGATTTTTCCTGGCGTCGGGCACTCGTGGTATTCGAGTGCGGCCAGGCGCAGTTGTTGACGCAATTCCTCTTTTTGATCAGATGACGAATCCATTTTCTGTGCTGCCTTCCTGTTTTTGTTCGATCGGAAAGCCTCCGATTTTATCAGACGCTTACTTTCAATTAGCTAGGTATTTTCCCCAAGCCACACTCTGTTATCACTAAAGCTAATAATTGTACCCCTGGGCACTAAATAAAATACTATCGTATTGATATTTATAATCAATTTTCACAATCAATCGCTTTTAGCTATGATATTTTAAATATCGATTGCATTACTTAATAAGAATTCCCAATACCACTATTTACGGAGCACACCATGGCACAGCAAGACAACGGCGTCAAATCAGTCACCATCGGCAACCTCGAATCGGCGTTTGCCGGCGAAGCGATGGCGCACATCAAATACCGCTACTTCGCCAAACTGGCGCGCGCCGCCGGCGCCGAAGACGTCGCCAAGGTATTTGAAGAAACCGCCGACCAGGAAGTACTGCACGCCTTCGGCCATCTCGACCTGCTGTATTCGAAAGCGCACATGACTCCGGCCAAGGCGCTGGAAATCGCGATCGAAGGCGAGACCTACGAATACACCGAGATGTACCCGCAATTCCGCCACCTGGCTGTGCAAGAAGGCAATAGCGCCGCCGTGGCCGAGTTCGACGATTGGTGCTGGCGCTGGGGGCGCAAGCAATTCGCTTGCCGCTGGCCGGCGATGCCGCACATCAAGTGCTGTCGATCAACCACCTGGACGATTACGCCGGGTTCCGTGCGCAACTGGCCAAGCTCGGCCGTCCGGCGCGCATCGCCATCCTGGGCGCCGGCCTGATCGGTTCCGAATTTGCCGAAGACTTATCGTCGGCCGGCCATCACGTGACGCTGGTCGATCCGAATCCGCGGCCGTTGTCGGCGCTGGCCGCACCGGCCTTGTCGCTGGGATTGACGGCGGCGTGGCGCGGCCGGTCGATTGCCTTGCAACTGAACACCAGCGCCAGCGGCGTGCACCGGACACCTTCCGGCATGCTGGAAGTTACCTTGGGAAATGGCGAAAAAATTGACGCCGATATCGTGCTGTCGGCGGTCGGCTTGCGTCCCGCCATCGCCCTGGCGCAAGCGGCCGGCTTGTCTACCGGACGCGGCATTATCGTGGATCAATTCGGGCAAACCAGCGTGCCCGGCATTTATGCGCTTGGCGATTGCGCCGAATATGCGAGCGCCGGCGGCAGCGCGGTGCTGCCGTATGTGGCGCCGCTGATGACGGCGGCGCGGGCCATCGCCGCGACCTTGTCCGGCACGGCAACGGCGATCGCATTCAAGGCCGAAGCGGTGATCGTCAAGACGCCGAGCTATACGCTGGCCTTGTCGCCGCCGCTGCCTGGTGTCAATGGCCGTTGGAGCGATGAGCACGATGGCGAGCGCACGGTGTCGCGTTTTATCGATGAGCAGGGCGTGTTGCGCGGATTTGGCTTGTCGCAACATACCCCGGCATTGCGGCAGGGCTTGCTGGCCGCGCTGCACAGCAAGGTCGATTAAACGCTCCCCTTGGCCACTGGTGACGGCACGCCAAAGACCATACCGCGCTTATCGCGCCGCTGCCAGCAATCCACTCGCTTCCAGCCGCGACTGCGGCGACAAGCGCAGCGCAATCACCAGCAACAGCAGCACGCCGCCCGCCATCACCATCCAGGCCTGACTCAGGCTGGATGAGTGTTCGCGGATCAGGCCGGCGATGAACGGCATGCTGCTGGCGATGATGTAACCGCCGCCCTGCACAAAACCGAGCAGCGAACCGGCGCCGGCCGGGTCGCGCACATGGTCCATCGTGACGATCAGCGACAAGGGAAACAGCGCGCCGATGCCGCAGCCGAGCAGGATAATCGCCGGAATCGCCAGCGGCGCGGGTGCGACGATCAGGCACACCAGTCCGGCCAGCACGCACAGCAACACCGTCAACAGCAGCACGCGGCGGTCCGGAAAGGCATTGATGAGCGCCGACACCACCAGTCCGGCCACGACTTCGGTCAGCGTCAGCGCACCCAGCAGCAAGCCGCTGTCGGCGGCGCTCCAGCCGAGCTGGGTGTAATACGGCGGCAGCCAGGCCAGCACCAGCGTATAGGCGCCGGTGCCGATGCCGAAAAACACCATCAGCAGCCAGGCGCGCGGCGCATGGGTCGGCAGTTTGGCCGAGACGCCGGCGCCCGCCGCCCGGTACGGACGCGCCGCGCATATCCACAGCGCCGCCGCCAGCAAGGCGGGGATCGCCCACAGCGCCAGCAAACCGGACCAGCCGGTGCCGCGCGCCAGCGGCGACGCGGATGCCGCCGCCAGCGCGGCGCCGCCCATGATGCCGGTGGTATACAAACCCATCAATTGTCCGGCGCGCTCGGGAAAGTGGCGCTTGATAAAGGCGGGCAACAAGGCTTGCACCAGCGCGATGCCGAGTCCGCCCAGCGCGGCGGTGGCGATCAAGCCGCTGCTGCCGTGCAAGGGCCAGCGCAGCAACGACGCGGCGCCGATCACGACGCTGCCCAGCGCAATACCGCGGTAGACGCCCAGGCGTTTTTGCAATTGCGCGCCCAGCAAGGCGCATACGCCCATGGCGAATACCGGTACGGTGGTCAGCAAACCGGCGCCGCTGCTGCTGATACCGGTCGAGGCCTGGATCTGGTCGAGCAACGGACCGATGGCGGCAAGAATCGGCCGTAAATTCAGGCCGAGCAAGATAATGGCGAGGATAATAAGCGCGCCCGACGGCGCTTTACTGGTCGAAGTAGACATGATGTTTGGCTGTTCCGGCCCGCAGGCCTGGGTGTAATATGCAATTAGTTTGATGAAAAGTATCTTAACATAAAGAAGAAAATGTATCTTAATATCGAAATAGTTTGGAAAAATCATGGTTAATCGCAACCGCGCACAATTTGCCGCCGACCAATGGCGCAAGGAACGGCCGGATCTCGACCTGTTCGCCATGCAAGTGGTCGGGCAACTGGCGTCGGCGGCGCAAGTGATTGCGCGCGACTGTATCAATCCCCTGTTCGCCGAACACGGCTTGCAGCCGGGAGAATTCGACGTGCTGGCCACGCTGCGCCGCTCCGGCGCGCCGTATGCGCTGACCCCGACCGCGCTGTATGAAGCGGCGATGCTGTCGTCGGGCGGCATGACCAACCGCATCGACCGGCTTGAACATGCCGGCTGGATCGAGCGCCAAAAACACCCGAGCGACCGGCGCGGCGTGCTGGTGGCGCTGACGGAAAGCGGACTGGCGCTGATCGACCAACTGGTCGGCCTGCACCTGGAAAACGAGCGCCGCGTGCTGGCGGTACTGAGCAGCGAAGAGCAGCAGCAGCTCGACCGCCTGCTGGCCAAGCTGCATTCCAGCCTGTAAACCCGGGGACAGATTACAATCGCGCCATGCTCTCCGAATTCGACCTCATTAAAGAATATTTTCAACGCCCCCGCGCCGGCCGCGCCACTCTCGGCATCGGCGACGATTGCGCGCTGCTGACGCCGACGCCGGGCCGGCAGATGGCGATTTCGTCCGATATGCTGGTCGAAGGCCGGCATTTCTTCTCCGGCGCCGACCCGCGCAAGCTGGGCCATAAAAGCCTGGCGGTGAATTTGTCGGACCTGGCGGCGATGGGCGCCCGTCCGGTCGCTTTTACGCTGGCGCTGGCGCTGCCCGAGGCGAACCGCCACTGGCTGGCCGGCTTTTCGGAAGGCCTGTTTGCGCTGGCCGACGAATTCGGCTGCGAGCTGATCGGCGGCGACACCACCAAGGGACCGCTGAATATCTGCATCACCATTTTCGGCGAACTGTCACCGGGCCAGGCCTTGCGGCGCGCCGCGGCGCAGGCCGGCGACGATATCTGGATCAGCGGCACGCTGGGCGACGCCCGGCTGGCGCTGGCCGGCTACCGCATCGAACATAAGCTGGACCCGGCCGACCTGGCGCTTGCGGCGCAACGCATGCATGCACCGTCGCCCCGCGTGCGGCTCGGCGTGGCGCTGGCCGCATCCGGGCTGGCCCACGCGGCGATCGATATTTCGGATGGACTGGTGGGCGACCTCGGCCACATCCTCGCGGCATCGAAGGTCGGCGCCACGCTGGATGTCGACGCCTTGCCGGCCGGACCGGTGCTGGCCGCGCAGGAGCAGGCGCTGCGGCGCCGTTTCACGGCGGCCGGCGGCGACGATTATGAATTGTGCTTCAGCGCGCCGGTCTCGTCGCGCGCGGCGATCCTGGCGCTGGCCGCCGCGGCAGCCACGCAGGTGACGCGGGTCGGCAGCATCGATAGCGCCAGCGGCTTGCGGCTGGTCGATGGCGATCGCCGCGCGCTGGACCTGGCATTGGCCGGCTTCGACCACTTCACGGCCTGATCCGCCCCTGCTACCTACGCGTCCGGTTCGCCCAGCCGGCGCGCGCCGGGCTGGTTCATCAGCCAGTAATGATGGAACGCCAGCCGGATATTGTCGCGCAATTGGGTGTCGTCCCACGGCTTGGTATAAAAACGGTAGATCGCGCCGCGGTTGATCGAATCGAGCACCGCTTCCAGCCCGGTATAACCGGACAGGATAATCCGTATGGTTTCCGGGTACAGCTGCTTGACCTTGCTGAGGAACTCGGTGCCGCTCATGGCCGGCATGCGCTGGTCGCAGACGATCACGTGCACCCGGTGCAGCGCCAGCATGTCAAAACCCTCGGCCGGCGACGCCGCCGTCAGGATCTGGTAGCCGTCCGGCGTAAACAAGCGGTGCAGCGCCGACAGTACATTCACGTCGTCGTCGACGATCAGCAGGGTTTGCGCTGGCTGCGCCAGCTGGTCCTGTTCCGGCGCCAGGCCGGTGCCGGCCTCGATCAACTGGCCCAGTTCCAGCGCCGGCAGCGGGCGGCTGAAATAATAGCCCTGGATTTCATCGCAGCGGTTGCGCCGTAAATATTCCAGCTGCGGACGCGATTCGACGCCTTCGGCGATCACCCCCAGTTTCAGGCTGTGCGCCATGCTGATGATGGCCAGCGCGATCGCCGCATCGTTCGGGTTGACCACGATGTTGCGCACGAAGGCGATGTCGATCTTCAGCTTGTCGATCGGGAAGCGCTGCAGATACGACAGGCTGGAATAACCGGTGCCGAAATCGTCGATGGCGATCTTGACGCCGATCCGTTTCAAATTGCCCAGCAAGGTGACGGTGCGCTCGGCGTTCAGCATCAGCGCGGTTTCGGTCAATTCCAGTTCCAGCAATTCGGCCGGCACCTGGTAATGGGCCAGCGCGTGGCGCACTTCCGCTTCCAGGTCGCCCTCGGCGAACTGGCGGCTCGACACGTTCACCGCCACCCGCACCGGGCCGACCCCGGAACCGCGCCACAGCGCGATCTGGCGGCACGCTTCCAGCAGCACCCAGGCGCCGGCGCGCACGACCAGGCCGGTATCTTCCAGCAGCGGCACGAATTCGGACGGCGCCACCAGGCCGTAGCCGGGACGCGCCCAGCGCAGCAGCGCTTCGACGCCGCTGACGCGGCCGGTACGCAGGTCGACCTTGGGCTGGTAATGCAGCACGAATTCATCGTGCTGCAGCGCGTGGCGCAGCGCCAGTTCCAGGTCCAGCCGGGCCAGCACCTGCACGTTCATGCCGGCCGTGAAAAAGCGGTAACCGTCGCGCCCGGCCTGCTTGGCGCCGCCCATCGCGGTATTGGCGTACTTGACCAGCGTGTCCGGGTCGGTCGCGTCGTCCGGGTACATGGCGATGCCGATGCTGGCGGTCAGCGTCGCCGCGTGGCCGCGCAGGTCGAACGGCGCGCGCAATGCTTCGCGCACCTGGTTGGCCACGTTGACCGCGTCCTGCTGGTTGCGGGGCATGGTCAGGATCAGCGCGAATTCATCGTTGCCGAGCCGGCCGACGGTGTCGCGCAGGCGCACGCATTGCACCAGCCGGTTGCTGAACTGGCGCAGCAATTCGTCGCCCAGCGCCGCGCCCAGCGTATCGTTGATGCCCTTGAAACGGTCCAGCGCGATGAACAGCACCACGATGCGCCACGCTTTTTCGCGCGCCAGTTCGACCGCCTGCGCCAGCGTCTGGTAAAACAGCGCGCGGTTCGGCAAGCCGGTCAGGCTGTCGTAGTTGGCCAGGTGTTTCAGCCGCTCCTGCGACTGGCGCCGCTCGCTGATGTCGCGCGCCACCGCGATCAATAACGCCACGCCGGCATTGCCGGCGGCGTCGGCGGTCGCCGCCGCGCCATCCTGCCATTGCCAGCACAGTTCGACCGGCACCGGGCTGCCGTCGCGGCGCCCGATGTCGCACTCGGTCAATGCCGGCGCGCCGCTGCGCGGCCGGGGCGGCCTGGGCAACAATACCGCCGGCGCCAGCGCCAGCAATTCGGCGCGCGAATAACCGAGCAGGCGGCAGGCGCCGTCATTCGCGTCCAGTATCCGGGTAGCGGCGGCGTCGATCAGGAAGATGGCGTCGGCGGTGGCGTCGATGGCGCTGCGAAAACGCTGCAGCTCGGCGGTGCGCTGGCGTACCGCCTGCTCCAGCAGGGTATTGTAGTTGCGCACCGCGCGGTGCATCAGCCGCACTTCCAGCATGTTGCGGATGCGCGTCAGCACTTCCACCGAATCGAAGGGCTTGCTGATGAAGTCGCGCGCGCCGGCGTCCAGCGCGGCCAGTTTCAAGTCGGGATCGGCGGTCACCACCAGCACCGGCAGATAAGCTTCCGCTTCCTGCGGCTTGAGCGCCTCCATCACGTCGAAGCCGCTCATCTCCGGCATCAGCATGTCGAGGATGATCAGGTCGTAGCATTCGCGGCGGTGCGCCGCCGCCACGCCGCGCGCATCGCTGGTGACGCTGACCGCCGTATAACCGGCGCTGGTCAGCAGATGTTCCAGCAGCCGCAAATTGACGGCCTGGTCGTCGACGATCAGGATTTTCGCATGCAGTATGCCGGATACCACCCCCGGTAGCGCGGATATGGCGGCCTGGCTGATCATGTGCGTCCCTGCTGTGTAACATGGGCCAGCGTGCTATTGATGGCCTCGGTGAATTCATCAATGTTGATGGGCTTGGTCAGATAGCGGAAAAACCCCTGCGCCATGCCTTTTTCCACGTCGCGCGGCATCGCGTTGGCGGTCAGCGCGATCACCGGGATGTGCGCGGTGCGCGGGTCGGCGGACAGCATTTTCAATGCCTCATAACCGCTGACGCTGGGCAGGTTGATATCCATCAAAATCAATTGCGGCGCATGGGCCCGCGCCATGTCCACGCCGAGGTGGCCGTCCGGCGCCGACAACAGCCGCATGCCGGGACGGAAACGGACGATTTCCTCGACCAGTTTCAGGTTGGCCGGATTGTCTTCGACATACAGCAGCGTCACCGGCGTGTCCGGCAGCGCCGCCACGTCAGCATCGTCCTGGCGGGCCGCAGCCGGCGCGGCATCGGCCGGCAAGACCACCGGATCGGCGGCCTGCAAATCGATCCAGAAGGTGCTGCCGATACCGGCCGCGCTATCGACCCCGATGGTGCCGCGCATCAGTTCGACCAGCCGCTTGGTGACCACCAGGCCGATGCCGCTGCCCTCTTCCGGCCCGGATTCCTGGCCCAGCCGGTTGAATGGCTGGAACAGCGATGCCAGTTGTTGCGGCGTCAGCCCGATGCCGCTGTCGCGCACCGAGATGCGTACCGTGCCCGGCGCCGTCGCGCCGCAAGTCACGTGCACGGTGCCGGCGGCGCGGTTGTACTTGAGCGCGTTCGACAGCAGGTTCAGCAAGATCTGCTTCAGGCGGGTGCGGTCGGCCAGCACGTTCAGGCTGCCATCGTCGGGAAAATAGACTTGAATGCCGCGCTGCGCCACCAGCGGTTCGATCATGCCGCGGCATTCGCCGAGGATCTCGTCCAGCCCGACCGGCTCCAGCGACAGGTTGACGGTGCCCGACTCGACCTTGGCCAGGTCGAGAATTTCATTGATCAAGGTCAGCAGGTGACGGCCGGACTTCAGGATATGGCCGGCGAATTCCTTCTTTTGCACCAGCGTCGACGGCAGCCGGTCGGAACAGAGGATTTGCGCAAAGCCGAGGATCGCGTTCAGCGGGGTGCGCAATTCATGGCTCATCGACGACAGGAAGGCCGACTTGGCCTGGTTGGCGCCGCGCGCCTCTTCCATCGCCACCGCCAGCTCGCCGTTGGTCACTTCCAGCTGCATGGTGCGTTCCTGCACCCGCAATTCGAGCTCCTCGTTGAGCCGCATCACCTCTTGCTGGGCCGACGCGCGCTGCCGCGCCTCATGGGCGATTTCGGCGTTCGAGCTTTCCAGTTCGCCGGTGCGGTATTCGATTTCGGCCAGCATCTTGTTGAACGAGTCGACCAGTTGCGCCACTTCGTCGTCGCTGATCTTGCGCGCCCGGCGCGAATAGTCGCGCGTCTCGATCACTTCCCGCGCCACATCGGCGATGTCGAGTATCGGCTGGGTGATCACATGATCGAGGCGGCGCAGGATCAGGTAGGCCACCAGCAGCGCCAGCAAGGTCACGCCGAGGCCGATCGACAGATAATCGAAGGTGCGCCCGCTCAATTCGTACTCGGCGCGCAAATACACGGTGCCGATCAATTCGCCATTGTCGATGATGGGCGTGGATAGCGTCAGCAACTTGTCGCCGACGCGCACGCCGGCGCTGTCGGCGCGCGCCGGCACCGGATCCTGCCGGTACGGCGTCTGGTAGGTGGCGAACAGTTCGCCGCGCGCGTTATAGATCGCGCCGGCCTGCACCTTGGGCCGGATGCGCAGCAGGCCCAGGTTTTCAGTGGCAAGGCGCTGGTCGTCGAAGGTCAGCGCGGCCGCGCTCATATGGCCCAGCAATTCGGCCTGGGTGGTCATGTCGGACAACAGGTTGCGGTGGTAGGCCCGCAAATCGTAGGCCACGATGGTGCCCAGCGACACCATGGTCGCCACCAGCGTAGTCAGCAAGACCACCGCCAGCAGCTTGTGACGGATCGAGCGCAAACGGATCACAGGCCCCCCGTTTGCACTTTGTACGCCGCCGACAGCAGCCGCGCGCTGATTTTCATGCGCGATAACAGCACCGGTTTGAGCGCCACTTCGAAACGCAACTTGTCGTCGACCACCACGAAGTTGACCATGCTGCCCTGCGCGTAGGCGTCGTCGCTATCGCTGACGGTCAGCAGCGGCAAGCCGCGGCTGGCGGCGATGATTTCCTGCAGCGGCGCACGCTCCATCGGGCCGATGAACAGGATGTGCAGGCCGGCCAGACTGTCGCCGCGGCGCAGCTTGCGCACCAGGATGGCGCGGCCATTGGCCAGGTGGCCGGCCACGGTTTGTTCCAGCTGATCGGCCAGCACGTCGGCACCGGCCACGCCGATCACCAGCGGATTGTCGGGACGGGTAAAACTGCCGTCCGGCCACTCGACAAAACCGGTGAATTTATACAGGTAGGCGGCCTTGACCTGGCGCTCCAGCGCGCCGCTGGCCTGCGCCTGCGCCTGCGCCTGCGCCCGCGCGGCGCCGCAGCAGCACAATGCCAGCAGCAGCGAAAGGAGCAGGAACAGCAACGGAGACACGCAGCGGAATATGGCGCGCCACAGGCCATGGGCGGGCGGGGATTGCCGGTCACTCCAATTCAAAATCGCCATGACAACCGCTAAAAATACTGCGTTCAAATACGCCGCTTAAGTTAAGTGCTGAAGGCAGCGCGCCAATTTTTGTTCGTCTGCCGGGCAATAAGTTGCCACAAAGCACGGAGAACCCCAGATTGTGGTCGATTTCCGAAGCCAAAAGCAAGCCCGGCTTGCCGCATGTTGTAAAGGCATGCTTTCATACCGCCACAACATCCGTTAAATGATGCTTATCAGAAAGAGTGTACGCATTTTACTTAATGCAAGGGAAAGTTTTTTATATTCGCCGGACACAAGAATGCCGGATGCAGCACCGCTTGCCTCGTGCTACAGTGCGCACTAGATCGTAGCGGCGCGGCGCCGGTTTGCCGACCGGCCATATTCATCGATTACTTTAGTGGCAAGGAGACAAAAATGACCAAGGACATCCTCGATTTGGCAGCCCAGGTGGGCCGCGCCTTGCAAGACAAGGGCTTGCTGCTGGCCACGGCGGAATCCTGTACCGGCGGCGGCGTGGCGCAGGCGGTGACGGAAATCGCCGGCTCGACCGGCTGGTTCGATTGCGGCTTCGTGACCTATTCCAATGCGTCGAAGACCGAATTGCTGGATGTGCCGGCGGCGCTGATCGCCCAGGTCGGCAGCGTCAGCGAAGAAGTCGCGGCGGTGATGGCCAGCGGCGCGCTCGCCAATAGCAACGCGCATGTCGCCATTTCCACCACCGGCATCGCCGGCCCGACCGGCGCGGTGCCCGGCAAACCGGTGGGCACGGTGTGCTTCGGCTGGGCCAGCGGCGACAGCGTGCATACCGAGCGGCTGGTATTTTCCGGCGACCGCCAGTCGGTGCGCGAACAAACCGTGGTCCACGCGCTGCACGGTTTGCTGCGCTTTATTAATTAGCCACCCAGTGCGGCAGGCGCGCGCCGCACTGCCGGCTGGGCAGACAGATGCGGCGCGCCGGCCTGGGCCAATATGCCGGGCAATGCCGCGCGCGCGGCTTCGTAGCCGGCCTGGATCGCAGCGGCCTGCTCGTCCTTTGCCGACATGCCCGATATGCTGACCGCAGGTGCGATCAAAACATCGGCCTCGGCCATTTCCGCTTTGGCAATCAAGCAACTCTGAATATGCATGACCTGGCTGATGACCGCCGGCGCATGCCGCGCATTGCTGCGCGCACCTTCGCAATACACATCCACGGCGATCACAAGGTCGGCGCCCATTGCGCGGGCGAAGCGCACGGGCACCAGGCTGGTCACGCCGCCGTCGATCAGATGGCCGTTCTGGTAAGACACCGGCACGGTGACGCCGGGCACCGCGGTCGACGCCTGGACCGCCCGTCCGGCAGCACCCCGGTCGAGCAGCACCGCTTGGGCGGTTTGCAGGTCGGTCGCTACGGCGCCGAATCGCAGCGGAAACCTTTCAATCGGAACGCCGGCGGTGATGGTATCGATCCACTGCGCGATATTATTGCCGCGCATGATGCCGCCTGAGCTCAACGTCAGGTCGAACAGCGACGGCAGCTTGACACTGCTTGCGGCCGCCGCAATCTGCGCGTGCGTCATGCCGCTGGCATACGCCGCGCCGACCACTGCGCCGGCCGACGTGCCCACCACGATATCGGGCTTGATGCCGGCCTCCTCGAGGGCGCGCACTATGCCGATGTGCGCAAAGCCGCGCAGCCCGCCGCCGCCCAGCACCAGCGCCAGCGCCGGACGGCGCGCCTCGGCGCCGGTTGCGGGCGGGCGCCGGACTTCGGCGAGAAAGCGCGGCGCCAGGTCGGAGACAACATCGTTACGGGCAAACGCATAGCCGACCATCAAGGTCGCGACAAGGGCGCCGGTTATGGCATAAAGGTACATGGTCGATGAGTATTTCTGATGACCTGACATGACAGGCATCGATAGCAATGAAAGAATGGAGCCCAAGCCGGCGGGATGCGGGCCGGCCGGTGTCTCATAACGACCGCAGCAGCGCAACGGCGTCGGCGCCGGCGGCAAAGCGCAGCTGCCCCGACACATCGTTGGCGGCGCGCCAGACTTGCTGCGCCACGTCGGCCTCACTGGTCACCTCGCTGCGCTGCGTCACCGACGCGAAGACCTGCTGCGCGAAAGGCGCGTAAGGCTCGGGGATCAAGCCATCCAGGCGCGGCCCGGCATTGCTGGTAAAGCTGGTGCTCGGTCCGTAACCCGGTTCGACCAGCTTGACGGCGATATCGAACGCGTCCAGCTCGAAGGCCAGCGATGCGGTAAACCCTTCGACCGCCAGCTTGCTCGCGGTGTACACGGCGACCAGCGGCATCGGCGCCAGCGCCACGCTCGACGTCACGTTGACCACCACGCCCGAGCGACGGGCGCGAAATTGCGGCAGCACCGCCTGCGTCATCGCCATCACCCCAAAGGTGTTGGTGTCGAATATCTCGCGCACGGTACTCATCGGCGTGACTTCGAAAGCGCCGAACAGGCCGATCCCGGCGTTATTGACCAGCACATCGATCGGGCCGGCGCTCGCCACTGCGGCGGCAATGCTGTCGGGCCGCGTCACGTCGAGCGCGACGATCCTGAGCCGTTCCGACGGCGCCAGGATATCCGGGCGCGGCGTGCGCATGGTGGCGACCACGTTCCAGCCCTGCGCCAGGAAGTGGCGCGCCGTTTCAAGGCCATAGCCGGAAGAGCAGCCGGTAATCAATACGGTTTTCAGTGCGCTTGTCATTTCAATGTCCACGATGGTTACGATAGGATGCACGATAAGGCATATGACCCGGACGCGTTACAATGAAAGTCCAGAAATCATTTGCCACAGTCCAGCCATGCATGATCCACTGTCAGAAGTGATCGCCCTGCTGCAACCAAGCGCCGTGCATTCCAAGTGCATCAGCGGTGCCGGCCGCTGGGGCATACGCTACGCGGCGTTCGGCCAGCCCAGTTTCTGCGCCGTGCTCGAGGGCAGCTGCCGCCTGGCCGTCGAAGGCCGGCAAGCCGTCACGCTGGCAGCCGGCGACTTCGTGCTGCTGCCGGCCACGCCGGGGTTTACCTTGTCGGGCTGCGAAGCGGTGATCCCGGAATATATCGATCCGCGACACACCCTGGCGACGGCCGAGGAGGTCCGCCACGGCACGCCGCATGGCCCCCCTTCGGTACGGATGCTGGGCGGTTATTTCGTCTTCGATTCGCCGGATGCGGCCTTGCTGGTGTCGCTGCTGCCGGCGCTGATGCACCTGCGCGGCGCCACCAGGCTGTCGTCGCTGGTGCGCCTGGTCAGCGAGGAAGCGTGTGCCGACAAGCCGGGCCGCGAACTGGTGCTGACGCGCCTGGTGGAAGTGCTGCTGATTGAAGCGCTGCGCTCGACGCCGGGCCACGACTCGCCGCCGGGACTGCTGCGCGGCCTGGCCGATGTGCGGCTCGCGGCCGCGCTGCGGCAGATGCACGCCGATCCCGCGCGGCCATGGACGGTGGCGCAACTGGCGCAGGAATCCGCGCTGTCGCGCTCGGCATTTTTCGACCGCTTCACCCGCGCCGTCGGCTTGCGGCCGATGGAATACCTGCTGGCCTGGCGCATGGCCGTGGCCAAGGATTTGCTGCGCCGCCACGGCATCGGCCTGGCGCAAGTCGCCGAGCGCGTCGGCTACAGCTCGGCCAGTACCTTCAGCACCGCGTTCAGCCGGCATGTCGGCCAGCCGCCCAGCCGCTACGCGCTGGGCTGACGCCTTGCCTGGCCAAGGGAAGCCATCACTGCGCCGCCAGCGCCCGGTCGCGGCCGGCGCGCCAGTTCTATCTCAATTATCCGCAGCGCCGCTTCGCATCAATTTTCTTGTTGCGTACTATCGGTGTGGTAAAAATAGCGGCCCCGGATCGCCCCGCCGACACCGCCGCTGTTGCCATTCCAGCATAAAAGAATTACCCTCAACCTTCATCGTGCCCAGCCGCTGCCCATGATACGCTGCCTGCGTTCCCTTCTTGCTCTGCCAATAATCGCCATCGCACTGGGCGCCTGCGCCCATCAGCCGCGCCGGGATGCGGCCAGCCTGGGCCTGCAAGGCCGGCCTTACACAGTCTACGCGGCCGGCGATATTGCCGATTGCCGCCGCCTCAGGCCGGAACTCAGCGGTGCGGCGCAAACCGCCGAACTGATCGCTTTCGGCCTGGCGCAAGATCCGCGCTCCGCGGTGCTGAGCCTGGGCGACCATACCTACCCGGCCGGGCTGGCGGCGGAATTCCGCGATTGCTACGCTCCAACCTGGGGCCGCTTCAAGGAGCGCACCTATCCGGCGCCGGGCAACCATGAATATTATTCGAAGGACGCGGCCGGTTATTATCAATATTTCGCCGCGCCGGATGGCCGCCCGCAACCCGAGTATTACAGCTTCGAGCTGGGCGCCTGGCATATCGTGTCGCTCAACAGCCAGTTAAAGGACGAACAGCAGCGGGCGCAGCTCGAATGGCTGAAAAACGACTTGCAAACCCATCCCCGCCGCTGCACCCTCGCTTACTGGCACGAGCCGCTGTATAGTTCTGGAGGGCATGCACCTAAGCAACATATGCAAGCGGCCTGGCAAGTGTTATACGACGCCGGCGCGGAACTGGTGCTGTCGGGGCATGACCACGATTACGAGCGTTTCGCGGCGCAGGACGCGCATGGCCAGGCCGACCAGCGCGGTATGCGCCAGTTCGTGGTCGGCACCGGCGGCGCCTTTTTGACGCCGTTCCTGCGGCTGGCGCCGCACAGCGAGGTGCGCGACAGCCGCAGCCACGGCGTGTTGCGGCTGGACCTGTACGATGACGGCTACCAATGGGCTTACCTGCCGGTGCCGTCCAGTGACATGGATGCGCTGCCCACGTGGCCGGACCGCGGCGCCGGCCGTTGCCACTGATTTTTTTTGAATGCTGTTCGACTCATTTTGGAGTATTTCGATGCAAAACACGGTACATTTCATCCTTCAGGGCAAAGGCGGCATCGGCAAGACCCTGGTCTCGACCATCCTCGCGCAATGGATGGCCGGCAAGGACGGAATTCCCCTGCGCTGTTATGACACCGACCAGGAAAACGCCACCTTTTCGCGCTACAAGGCGATGCACGTGAAACACGTGCCGGTGATGACCGACGCGCGCAATATCGACCCGAAACGCTTCGACGCGCTGATGATCGACATCCTCGAAGACGACGGCAACTGCGTGATCGACAATGGCGCCAACACCTTTTCTCCGCTGATGGGCTACCTGATCGAAAACGATTGCTTTGCGCTGCTGGAAGAATCCGGCCGCAAGGTTTACATCCACACCATCGTCGGCGGCGGCGACACCTTGCACGACACCGCCACCGGTTTCGTCGCCACCGCCAAGTCGACCACGGTGCCGCTGGTGCTGTGGCAAAACGAGCATTTCGGCCTGCTGCAATCGGCGTCCGGCAAACAGTTCACCGATTCGCAGTCGTACGCCGACCATGCGGGCCGGGTCAAGGGCAGCGTCACGCTGAGCCAGCGCAATGCCGATACCTTCGGCGCCGACGTCAAGAAAATGAATACGGCGCGCCTGACGATGCAGGAAGTGATGCAGAACGATAAATTCAACATCATGGAAAAACAGCGCATCAAGGTGGTCTACCGCGACATTTTCGAACAACTCGACAACGTCCAGTGGTGAGCATGGACCAGCAAAAACTGCGCAGCCTGGTATTTGAAAAGACCGGCGTCAAGATCGACAGCGACGACCCGATCTTCGCGCTGGTGGCCCTCAACGAAGCGGTGCTGGCCGAAACGGTGGAACGGCAGATCGCGCTGCTCGACGCGGCCACGCGCGAACTGGCGGCCCAGGCGCGCGCCGCCGGCAGCCTGACACCGCTGCCGCCGCTGCCGCAAGCTGCCGCGCCAGCCGAAGCGCCCGCCGCCTTCACGCCGCGCGACAAACGCCTGCTGGCCGCAGCGGCCGTCATCTGCGTGCTGAGCGCCGCGCTGGCCCTGGCCGGCCAGGCGCTGCTGTTCAAGCCCGCCGCCACGCCGGTCCAGTACGACGCCGCCAAACTGGCACGGGCGATAGCAAAAATCGACCCGAAAAGCCGCGCCCTGCTGCAAGCCGAATTGCAAAAACCGTAATTTCCTTCCTCCCTGATGATCGGATAACACGCATGACATCATTCAAATTGCTGGCCCTTCCCGCCTTGATGCTGGCGCTGTATGGCGCCGTGCCGCCGCTGGCCCACGCGGCCGACAGCGCCGCCGCAGCCATGCCAAGCGCCACGCCGGTCCCGCACATCGCGTTTGAAAAATACACGCTGCCGAACGGCCTCGACGTGATCCTGGTGGAAAACCACAAGCTGCCGATCACCGCCGTCAACGTCTGGTACCACGTTGGGCCAGCCAACGAAGAACCGGGATTGACCGGCTTTGCGCATTTGTTCGAGCACATGATGTTCGCCGCCACCAGGCACGTGCCGCGCGGCCTGGCCGACCAGTTGCTGGAAGGCGCGGGCGTCACCGATTCGAATGGCAGCACCGATTTCGACCGCACCAATTATTTCGACACGGTGCCGTCGAACCAGCTGGAGCTGGCGCTGTGGACCCATTCCGACCGCATGGGCTATCTGCTCGACGTGCTGGACCAGACCGCGCTGACCAACCAGCAGGACGTGGTGCGCAACGAGCGCCGCCAAAACATCGAGAACAGGCCGTACGGCATCGTCGAAGAAGCGCTGTACCATCAGCTGTTTCCGAAGACGCATCCGTATTACGCCAGCGTGATGGGCTCGCACGCCGACATCCAGAACGCCAGGCTGGCCGACATCCGCAATTTCTTCACCCGCTATTACGGGCCGAACAACGCCAGCCTGGTGATCGCCGGCGATATCGACAAGGCCAGGACCAAGGCGCTGGTGGCCAAGTATTTCGGCAGCTTCAAGCGCGGTCCGGCGCTGCCGAAACTGCACGTCGAAACGCCGGCCATCACGGCCGAACGGCGCGCCGTGATCCAGGACCGGGTCGAGCTGCCGCGCGTATTCATGGGCTGGCTGACGCCGCCGGCCTACACGCCGGGCGATGCGGAACTGACCCTGGCCGCGCAAATCCTGGGCGGCGGCAAATCGAGCCGGCTGTACAAATCGCTGGTATACGACAAGCAGATCGCCCAGGACGTCAACGCCGACCAGGGTTCGTACGCGCTGGCGTCGGTGTTCTCGCTCGACGTCACCGCCCGCCCCGGCCACACGGCGCAGGAAATCGAAGCCGCGCTGGACGCCGAACTGGCAGCGCTGCGCAGCGACGGCCCGACCGAGAAGGAGCTGGAACGGGCCCGCAACACGATCGAAACCGCGATGCTGAGCCAGATCGAAAAAGTCGGCGGGGCCGGCCTGGCCAACCAGATGAACCGATACAATCAGTATGTCGGCGATCCCGGCTACCTGGCCAAGGACATCGAGCGCTACCGCAAGGTGACGGTGGCCGACATCCAGCGCGTGGTCGCGGCCCAGTTGCAAAACAAGGCGCGCGCGGTGGTCTACGGCGTGCCGGGCATACCCGACCTGGGCGCGGAAGTGCCGACCCCGGCGCCGGGCACGGTCAAGCCTGAACCGGGCACTCCGATCAACCGCGACGAAGCGTGGCGCAATCGCCCGCCGAAAGCCGGACCGGCGCCGAAGATCGTGCTGCCGGCGGGTAAATCGTTCACGCTGCCGAATGGCTTGACGGTGATCTACAACAGCAATCCGGCGCTGCCGCTGGTGTCGGCCGAACTGGTGATCAAGACCGGTTCCGGCGCCAATCCGGTCAAGCAGCCGGGCTTGGCCAGCTTTACCGCGCAATTGCTGGACCAGGGCACGATCAGCCGCAGCGCGCCGCAAATCGCCGACGAAGTGGCGCAGCTGGGCGCCTTCCTGAGCACCGGATCGGGCGCCGACGCGTCGCGCGCGCAAGTGATGTCGTTAAGCGCCAATTTCCCGCAGGCGCTGGACTTGCTGGCCGACGTGATCCAGCATCCGGCATTCCCGCAAGCCGAAGTCGAACGCCAGCGCGCCAGCCGCATCGGCGCACTGGCGCGCCAGCGCGAAAACGCGCCGGCGGTGGCGGCGCGGGTCGAGGCGGCCGCGCTGTACGGCGCGCACAATCCTTACGGCTACAGCGAACTGGGCACCGAGAGCGCGCTGAAAGCCACCACCCGCATCGACTTGCAAACCTTCTGGCGGCAGCATTATGTGCCGAACAATGCGGCGCTGGTGGTCTCCGGCGACATCACCGAAGCCCACTTGAAAACCCTGGCCGAAGCCAAGTTCGGCGACTGGAAACGCGGCGACGTGCCGGCAGCCGGCAACGCGCCCGTCAACACCAGCGCGGCGCGCCTGATCCTGGTCGACAAGCCGGGCGCGCCGCAGACCGCGCTGCGCCTGGCGGCCATCGGCCCGGACCGCAAGACGCCGGACTACCCGCAGCTGCAAGTGATGAACGCGGCCCTGGGCGGCTTGTTCACCAGCCGCCTGAACACCGTGCTGCGCGAAGAAAAAGGCTATACCTACGGCGTGCATTCGCAATTCCAGTACCGCCGCGCGCCGGGCCCGTTCGCCATCGCCACCAGCGTGCGCACCGACGTCACCGGCGCGGCGCTGGACGACACCTACCAGCAGTTGCGCGACCTGATCGCCAGGACTATGCCGGCCAGGGAACTGGCCAATGCGCGCAACGCGCAAGTACTGTCGCTGCCGGGCCAGTTCGACAACAACCGCAGCATCAGCGCCAGCCTGTCGGACCTGTATGTGTACGACCTGGGCCTGGATTACTACAGCAAGCTGCCGCTCCGTTATGGCAGCGTGACCGGGGCGCAAGTGCAGGCGGCGGCGAAGAAATACCTGCAGCCTGAAAAGCTGGTCGTCATCGGCGTCGGCGACAAGGCCAAGGTCGAACCGCAGCTCTCCACCTTCAAACTGGAGCCGGTCGAATACCGCGATGCGGATGGCAATCTGAAATAAGGTGGCATCAAGAGCAAGGGGCCCACGGCCCCTTTTTTTATTTAATCGCCCAGGCCCGCATACAAGGCGGTGCTCAGATAGCGCTCGCCAAACGATGGAATAATGGCGACCAGGATCTTGCCGGCGTTTTCCGGACGGCGCGCCACTTGCAGCGCGGCCCACAGCGCGGCGCCCGATGAAATGCCGACCAGCAACCCTTCCTGGCTGGCGGCCTGGCGCGCGGTGGCAAAGGCGTCGTCATTCTTGACGCAGATAATTTCATCGTAGATATGCGTGTTCAGCACGGCCGGCACGAAGCCCGCGCCGATGCCCTGGATGGGATGCGCTCCCTTGGTACCCCTGGACAAGATCGGCGACGCGTCCGGCTCCACCGCGATGCACTGGAAACTTGGCTTGCGCTTTTTCAATATTTCGCCGACGCCCGTCATGGTGCCGCCGGTGCCGATCCCGGCCACTAAAATATCCGCCTGGCCGTCGGTGTCGCGCCAGATTTCTTCGGCGGTGGTCCGGCGGTGGATTTCCGGGTTGGCCGGATTATTGAATTGTTGCAGCATCAAATAACGCGGGTCGGCGGCAAGCAGCTGTTCGGCCCTGTGGATCGCGCCCAGCATGCCTTCGCTACCCGGCGTCAAGACCAGCTCGGCGCCATAGGCGCGCAGCAAGATGCGCCGTTCGCGGCTCATGGTGTCCGGCATTACCAGGGCGCAGCGGTAGCCGCGCGCCGCACACACCATCGCCAGCGCGATGCCGGTATTGCCGCTGGTCGGTTCGATGATGATGGTATCGGACTGGATCAGGCCGGCGGCTTCGGCGGCCGCGATCATCGACAAGCCGATGCGATCCTTGACGCTGTGCGCCGGATTGTGGAATTCGAGTTTGGCCAGGATGGTGGCGGAGGCGCCGCCTGCCATGCGGTTGATGCGAACCAGCGGCGTGTTGCCGATCAGTTCGGTGACGTCGTTGGCAATTTTCATGCATATCTCCGCAACGCGTTCCATGAAACCCCAGTCTACCCGTTTTATCGGAAACTGCGGGCGGCGGCTGGTTGCGCCGCCCGCATTTTGGCTACTTACTTAACGTCGAGCAATTCCACATCGAAAATCAGCGGGGAATTCGGCGGAATCTCGCCACCGCCCGCGCCGCGCGGGCCGTATGCCAGGTCGCTAGGAATGATCAGCGTGCGCTTGCCGCCCACTTTCATGCCAGCAACGCCTTGATCCCAGCCCTTGATGACCATGCCCTTGCCCAACGGAAAGTCGAACGGACCGCGGCCAATCGAGCTGTCGAATTGCTTGCCATGCGAATTCTTGGCCAGCGGACGGTACAGCCAGCCGGTGTAATTCACCACCACGGTGGCGCCGGCGACGGCTTCCTTGCCGGTGCCGACCTTGACGTCGGTGATGATCAGTTTATCGGCGGCCGGACCCGGCGACGCGGACCCCGGCGTCACGGCGGCCGCCGCGGTCGCAGCGGGAGCGGTGGCCTTGACGGCGTCGGCGGCATGCACCAGCGACGCCGAGACGGCGCCCGACACGGCGCAAACGAAAGCGAATAAAGCGGAAACACGCGTCATAATGTCTTCTTTCAATGAAGTTCAGTAAGATCCCTGCTATTTCGTATCTCAGCAGAGTACGCCGCCATGATAACAAACCCCTCGCACGAAATGCGCTACGAGACACAGCGGCCGCGGCTTTTTTTTGCGCTATGGCCCGATGCCGCCGTGCGCAAGGCCTTGGCCGGCCTGCAAAACGGCTTGCCCGGCAAACTGTTGCCCCCGGAAAAGTTGCACATGACCATGGCCTTCCTGGGCCAGCGCCCGGCCGGCGACGTGCCCGCGCTGTGCGCCATCCTGCAACACCTGCCGGCGCCGGCGCTGCAGCTGCGGATCGACCGCTACGGTTATTTTCCCACTCAGCAACTGGCCTGGGCCGGTCCAGGCGATCCGCCGGCAGCCTTGCTGGCCTTGCGCGCGGCGCTGATGGCGGCGCTGGCCGGGCAGCAATTCTGCCCCGCCTTCGAATACGACAGCTTCACGCCGCATGTGACGCTGGCCAGGAAGGTGCCGGCGCCTGTCGGCGGCGAGATGGCGCCGCTGCACTGGCGCACCGACCAGCTGGTGCTGGCCGAATCGCTGACCGCCAGCGGCACTTACCGCATTATCGGGTCGCGCCAGCTGGCCTAGCATCGGCCACGGCCGCGACCGGTTTCACCTGGTCGGCCAGCTTGCGCAGCGTGTGCGCGGCGGCGATCATGCCGAACGTCGCCGTGACCACCATGCTGGAACCGAAACCGGCGCAATTCAAGCCGGTCACGCCGCCGCCGCGCTCATCGCCATCGACCGAACACACTTCGCCGGTGTCGGGGAAGGTCAGCGGTTCCATCGAAAACACCGCATCGACGTTGAATTTGTTTTTCATGCCACGCGGAAAACCGTAATTGTTGCGCAACAGCTTGCGTACCCGTTTCAGCAGCGGTTCCTGTTCCGTCCGCGCCAGGTCGCGCACCTCGATCCGGGTCGGATCGGTCTGGCCGCCGGCGCTGCCGATGGTAATCAACGGTATCGCCTGGTCGCGGCAATAGGCGATCACCGCGGCCTTGGCCTTGGCGCTGTCGATCGCATCGATCACATAATCGTAGCCGCGGCCGGCGATCATCTGCTCCAGATTGTCGGGCGTAATGAAATCCTCGATTTGCGTGACCGTGCAAAACGGATTGATCAATGCGATGCGTTCGGCCAGCGCACCAATCTTGGCCTGGCCGAGGGTGTCGCTCAAGGCCTGGATCTGGCGGTTGATATTCGATTCGGCCACATTGTCGAGATCGATCAGCGTCAAATGGCCGATCGCGCTGCGGGCCAGCGCCTCGACCAGCCAGGAACCAACCCCGCCGACGCCGATCACACAGACATGGGCGCGGCGAAAGCGCTCCAGCGCCGCTGCGCCGTACAGGCGGCCGATGCCGCCGAAACGCCGCTCAAAATCAATCTCGCCCAATTCCGTGGAAAATAGTTGTTTACTGGATGTATTCATCCCGCCATTTTAACGGACGCGGCCGTCCAGGATATTCTAAAATAACTTCATGACCATCTGGCAAACAGAGCGACAATCCGATGTATTGTGCTTTGCACCACACTTTTAGCGCATCCACGAGAGCCCCCCATGACCGCACCCCTGTTCGATACTGTTCCCGGCTTTGACCAGCCGATCGCCGTGCTGAAGCATTGCCACGACAAAATCCGCAAGCAAATTTCCACCTTGCAAAACCTGCCGGATCATTTGGCCCTGCATGGCGCTTCGCCTGACGCGCAACAAGCCGCCAAGGCGGTACTGAAGTACTTTGACAAGGCTGCCCATCTCCATCACGCAGATGAAGAGCAGGATTTGATGCCGATGCTGCAGGCGACCGCCAGCGGCGACGACGCGGCCTTGCTGAGCGCCCTGGTGCCGGAAATCAAGGCCGACCACCAGCGCATGGACCAGGCGTGGCTGCTGTTGAAAGTCCAGCTGGAAGCGATCGCGGCAGGAACCGCGGCGCAACTGTCGCGGGCCGAAGTGGCCTTGTTCACCGACGCTTACACTGCCCATATGGTGAAAGAGGAATCGACGCTGGCGCCGATGGCAAAACGGATTTTCAGCCCGCAGCAGATGACCACGCTGGGCGCCGCGATGCAGCAGCGGCGCGGCTTGCCGGCTGCTGCGCCCGCGGCAGTCATACCGGCCAGGGCCGGCGCGACGACGCTGGCCGATTTGCGCACCGACTACCTCCAGTCGAGCTTGCTGGAAACCGATGTGCTGGCCGATCCGGTGGCGCAATTCGGCAAGTGGTTCGACGAAGCGGTCAAGGCCGAAGTGCGCGAACCGAATGCGATGAGCCTGTCCACCGTCGACAGCGCAGGCAAGCCAAGTTCCCGCATCGTGCTGATCAAGCAATTCGATGCGCGCGGTTTTACCTGGTTCACCAATTACGGCAGCGACAAGGGCCGGCAACTGGACGCCAATCCGCAGGCGGCGCTGCTGTTTTTCTGGAGCGAACTGGAACGCCAGGTACGCATCGAAGGCCGGGTCGTCAAAACCTCGGCCGCCGAAAGCGACGAATATTTTCATATCCGTCCATTAAAAAGCCGGCTGGCCGCGATCGCCTCGCAGCAAAGCGCGCCGATTGCCGACCGCGATGCGCTGGAAGCCAATTACGCGGCCGTGGCGAGCAGCCAGGGCGACCATCCGCAGCGGCCGCAGGAATGGGGCGGCTATCGTTTGCTGCCTGAATACATAGAGTTCTGGCAAGGCCGCAGATCGCGCTTCCATGACCGGATTGCCTACACTTTAGGCAGCGACGGACACTGGACGATGCAGCGTCTGCAGCCTTAGCCGTAAAGGTGTAGTCTAGAGGTCGCTTAAGCCTGGGGTAACAGCATGAGCAGGACTGCTGCTGCGTGTCGCTTTCTCAGGCTGTTTCGCACTGATTGTTTCTGAAACACGACAGCAGCCGCTGCCGTTCACTGGAGGCTATTTTGTTCGTTCAAAACCGACTTAACAACTGGGTTGCCGGCATCCGCCAACAAATCTCCCTGCCCCTGCGGATAGAGTTATGGAATGGGAAGCACGTGGACTTATCGTCCGAACCGCCACGCGTCACGATACGCCTGCCGCGCGCCTCGGCGGCGCGCTACCTGCTGACGCCATCGCTGTCCAACCTCGGCGCCGCGTATGTCGAAGGCGCGATCGAAGTCAAGGGCGCGGCCAAGGACATGATCGCCATCGTCAATGCGCTGGCCCGCACCAGCCTGAAAGCCGAAGGCAAGTTTGCCCGCGTGGTGCGCAGCATCGGCCACGACAAGCGCAAGGACGCCGAGGCGATCCGCTATCACTACGACGTTTCCAACGATTTTTATACCAAGTTTCTCGACCCGAACATGGTGTATTCCTGCGCCTATTTCGAGCATGGCAATGAATCGCTGGAAGTGGCGCAGATCCGGAAAATCGACCACATCCTGAAAAAAATCCAGCTCCGGCCGGGCCAGACGCTGCTCGACATCGGCTGCGGCTGGGGCGCGCTAGTGATACGCGCGGCCCGGCAATACGGCGCCAAATGCCTCGGCGTCACGCTGTCCGAAAACCAGTTCGCGCTGGCCAGGGAACGGGTGGCCAAGGCCGGCCTGGAACATTTGATTGAAATCCGCCTGCAAGACTACCGCGACGTGCAAGGCCAGTTCGACCGTATCACCAGCGTCGGCATGTTCGAGCACGTGGGCTTGAAACACTTGCCGCAATATTTCGAGCGGGTCAATAATCTGTTGGCGCCGGATGGACTGGTGATGAATCACGGCATCACCTCGACCGACCCGGACAATGGCGAAACCCCGTATGGCGGCGGTGAATTCATTGAAAAATACGTGTTCCCGCATGGCGAACTGGCGCATATCGGCCACGTATTAAAAGCCATGCAGCAAGGCGGGCTGGAAGCGTTCGACGTCGAAAACCTGCGCCGCCATTACGCGCTGACCTGCGCGCTGTGGACCGACAATTTCGAAGCCAACGCCGACGACATCCGCGTGCTGGCCGGCGAACGGCGCTTCCGCATCTGGCATGTGTACCTGGCCGGCTGTAGCTATGCCTTCGAGCAAGACTGGATCAGCCTGTACCAGATCGTCTGCGGCAAGGCCGGACGAAGCTCGGCGGCGCTGCCATGGTCGCGCGACTATATGTACCAGGACAAAGCGGCCGCTGCGCCCAGCCTGGGCGCCCATTAACCGTCGCCAGAAGCAAAACAAGAGGCACCGGGCCTCTTGTTGCTGAGCGATCCGCCTGAACGCTATTACTTCAAGCGGTTCATATGCATCTTGCGAAACTTGCCGACCTTGGGCGCCACCACCATCGCGCAATATCCTTGCTGCGGATGCTGGCGGAAATAATCCTGGTGGTAATCCTCGGCCTTGTAATAGGTCTGGGCCGGCTGCAATTGCGTCACGATAGGCGCATCCCACACATTGGCCATTTCGGCGATCACCTGGCGCGCCACGGCTTCCTGCTCCGGCGTCTGGTAATAAATCACCGAGCGATATTGCGTGCCGACATCATTGCCCTGGCGGTTCAGCGTGGTCGGATCGTGTATCGTGAAAAACACTTCCAGCAAATCGCGGTAGCTGATCACCGCCGGATCGAATTCCAGGCGCACCACTTCGGCATGGCCGGTGGTGCCGGCGCACACTTGTTCATAGGTCGGATGCGCTTGCTGGCCGCCGCTGTAGCCGGACTCCACCGCCGTCACGCCGCGGATTTCCAGGTACACCGCTTCGACGCACCAAAAACAGCCGCCACCAAGTAGCGCCACTTCAGTCTTGTGATTCATTGTCATCTTGCTCTCCCGGCAAAAAGAAATCTCTTGATGAGGGCCACTGTAACGCAAACCGGCGCAAGATGCACAGGCAAGTGCCCAAGGCTGGTGTTAACGCGCTGTAGGCGCCTGTCCGTTGCGGAAAAATGCTGTAATCAGCAAGATTACGATTATTTTTGGCATAATGGATGCAAATTGACAGGTCCCCCATGAACACACGCTCTCCCCGCGCTCCAATAAGCGAATTCGACACTACATATTTCCGGCAAGCACTATCGCAATTTGCCACCGGCGTGACCGTCATCACGACGCGCCTGGCCGACGGCAGCTTCCGTGGCTTGACTGCCAGCTCCTTCAACTCGGTATCGCTGACGCCGCCGCTGGTGTTATGGAGTCTCGGCACCGTCGCAAGCAGCCTGCCGATCTTCAGCGGCAACTCGCATTATGTGATCAATGTGCTGGGCGCCGAGCAGGCCGAACTGGCGCTGCGTTTCGCGCGCCGCACGCCGAATCCCTTCGACGGGGTCGAGTACGAATTGTCGCGCACCGGCCAGCCTATCCTGAAAGGCGCATCGGCCTGGTTCGAATGCCATAACCGCAGCCGCTATCCGGAAGGCGACCACGTGATCTTCGTCGGCGAAGTCGAACAATGCGCGTTTGCGCCGCAAGCGCCGCTGATTTTCCACAACGGCCAGTTCGGCACGCTGCAGACCGCTTAAGTTTCCGTATCGGCAAAAAAATCCGCCTGACGGCGGATTTTTTCAGGCATCCCCAGTTAAAACTTGTAGCCGACACCGATGCTGACCGCCAGCGGATCGAGCTTGATGTCTTGCGTCTGGCCGGTCGAGAAATGCGCCCGGGTTTTCAGCGGCGTCTTGACCACGGCAACGTCGGCGAACCAGCGTTCGTTAAAGGCCCAGGTCGCGCCGACCTGGAAGCTGGCCGTCACTTTATTATCCAGCTTGTAGCTTTCGCCCGAACCGCCGGTATTGAGCAAGGCCGTCATCTGGCCGGAACCAGTTTCCTTTTGGAAATATGCGTAGGTGATGCCGACGCCGACATACGGACGTATCACCGCGTTCGGCTGGAAGAAGCGGTATTGGATAAATGCGGTCGGCGGCAAGACTTCGGCCGAACCCAGCTTGCCGGTGCCGGCAATCGAGCCGGCGCCGATCAGATCATGCTTATACGGTACGCCCAGGTCCAGTTCAGCCGAAATATTATCGGTCAGCATGTAGGCAAAGGTGAAGATCGGCTTGGTGTCGGATTTGACATCGGCCTTGGTGCCTGGCAATGCCGGCGCCGACAGGTCGCCGCTGTCGACTTTCGGCGTGATCTTGTTGGCGCCAACCTTGAAGGTCCAGGTGCCGGCGCTTTGCGCCGATGCGCTCGACGCGGCCGCCATCGCGGCAGCCACCGCCAATACTTTTAATGCGCTGTTCAAACGAATGTTCATCTTGTCTCCTGATTCATTATGTCCGGGGTTGCCCCTGATTACGTCTTGAAGTTCCCCCTTGGCATGCAAAGGGGAACGGATGTCTTACAGCCAGCCCCTCACGACCATGAATTTGGACACATAACGCGCCAGCAACAGGTTGTTGAACGGGGTTGGATGCACATCATCGGCATAAGAGTAGTGGCTCACGTCGCCGGCTTTCAGGTTGCTGCCGTTACATACCAGCGAGCTGCCCAGCGGATTCTTGGCCGCAGTCAAGTCGCAAGCGGTATCGGTCACATTGGTCAAGCCATAGGGGCCAGGATTGACGGCTTGATCGTGGCTGACGGCAAACACATCGACCAGCAGCACGTTCGGCTCGGTCGCCAACGGATTCAGCGCACCGTTGTAAGCGCTGACCATGGCGTTGATCAAAGCCTTGGTCGCGGCGTCCTTGCTCAGGCCGGAAGGCGTATTGGCGATATCCGGCAGGTTATTGACGACCACGCGGGTGGCGCCATTGCCGACGATTTGCGTTTTCACCAGCGCCACCAGCTCCGTGCCGGCGGTCGCCATCGCGGTCACCAGTTCAGGACCATGCGCGACGGCGTAATCGGCGCCAGCCTTGGCGCCGGCGGCATTGCCGGTGACGGTGGCGTCGGCTTGCGCCTTGGCGACCAGCGGACCGTAGACGGCCGGCGCAGCAACCGCCGTATTACCGGCCTGGACGGCGGCGGTCACGGCGGCGCCGACCACCGATGCGTCGGTATGACCAGGGCGTGCATTTTCAGCGGCCAGCGCGGCGCCGATGGCTTGCGCGGCGGTGGCTGGATTGGGGGCGCCGGCAGCCAGCGCCAGCGTCAGGTTGGTGGCGAATGCCTTGGCGCCGGCATCTTTGCCGGCAGCGGTGCCGGCGGCGGTCGCGGCCGCTTGCAAGGCGCCCAGCTGGAACAGCGCGTCATTGCCGCCGGCCATCACGAAGACGATTTCATCGCCCTTGAACTTGCCGCCGACAGCTGCCAGGTGATTCTTGATCTGGGTCACCACCGGCACGGTCAACGCACCCAGCGCGCTGCCGGTCAATTTATTGTTCGGACCGACCGGATTGGTGACGCGCGAACCGCCCATGGCGTAGCCGTAGCAGCCGGCGTTAAATTTGACCGGTACCGAAAAACCTTGCCTGGCATCGCCATCGAGCCCGGTTTGTGCCGGGCACGGTGCTGGCAAGCTGAATTGCGCGGCCATCAGCTCGGTCCAGTTGGAGCCGGTCAACGCGCCATTGGTCGCGGTATTGTCGCCATTGATGGTGAATTTTCCGCCTTTTAATGCAGCGATCGTGCCGACGGCATAGGAACCCACGTCGGACAGGCTGTCGCCAAACGATACCTGGGCGCTGTATTTTGCTTTCAGCGTCTGATCGCCGTTACTGGATCCGCCGCAACCGGCGAGGACAGCAGCGGCCAGCACGGCCAGCGCGAATTTTGTTTGATGCATTTTGTCTCCTTGGGTCTATTCTTGGTTTCTAAACGAACGGGCGTGCTATTCGCTACCCAACTAATATGCCATCGTTCACCGGACTTGTATAGAAAAAAGCTCGCTAAATAACAACATTTCTCGATATGAATCAATATCATGGACGCTTGAGCAACGCCTTGGAATGCTGGTTTTATTATTAACTATTTTAGTGAATTCGTGGCAAGATTTTTTGTTGCTATGCAATAAAAAAAAGCCCCGGCGGGGCTTTTTTTTACCATGGTTTACTCGCTCAGGAATTGCTCGAGAATACCGCTGGAACCAAATGCGGCGCGTCGCAAGCGGTCGTTGACGCCCATCCATGCATCGTCTTGCGGCGGCGCTTCGACCAGGATCAGGTCGGCGCCGACTTGATCCATCGTACGCAGCGAAGCGTACAGCGCATGGGCATAACTTTCCGGCTGCGCCGCCAGCCGTACGCTGGCGCTGGCCGGCGGCAAGTCTGAATAATGAATCAAAGCAACACGGCGTCCGACATTCAGCAAGCTGTTCAGCGTGCCGGCCAAGTCATCCGCATGCTGCATCGCAACAGGTGTATGTGGCGCATAATGCGATTCCAGCGTGCCGGACGCGCGTGGCGCGGCCGCATCCGGTTGAGCCAGCTGTTGCTGAATCACCGCGGCAATTTGCGCGGCACTGATATGGCCGGGACGCAACAATACCGGGCCATGGCTTTCCAGGCGCGACAAATCGACGATGGTCGACTCGATGCCGACCTGGCTCTGGCCGCCGTCGAGTACCAATTCCAGCAAGCCGCTGGCGCACTCATCGCTGAACTCGTCGCGCACATGCTGGGCGGTGGTCGGGCTGACATTGCCGAATTTATTGGCCGACGGCGCCGCCAAGCCGCCCTTGCCGCCCTTGAACTGCTGCAACAAGGCGATCGCCACCGGGTGCGACGGACAACGCAAGCCGACCGTATCCTGGCCGCCGGACACGGCGTCGGGAATATGGGCGGCACGCTTGACGATCAGCGTCAGCGGGCCGGGCCAGAACGCCTTCGCCAGCAAACCGGCTTGCGCCGGCACATGGTCCGACCAATACGACAAGTCGGCGCCCGGCGCCACATGCACGATCACCGGATGGTCGGCGGGACGGCCTTTCGCTTGATAAATACGGGCCACGGCGGCCGGGTTTTCGGCGTCCGCCCCCAGGCCGTACACGGTTTCGGTAGGAAACGCCACCAACGCGCCCGCTTCCAGCGCGGTCGCGGCGGCCGCAATCGCGGCCTGGCCGGCACAGTCGTGGCTCAGGTCTGGTTCGGCCTGGCTCACGGTGCGATCCCCAGGATCTGGCAAGCTTCATGCAGGCGGCGCTGGGCCTCTTGCAGGGTGCTGGCCAGCAGCGTCAAATGGCCCATCTTGCGGCCACGGCGCGGGGCGTTCTTGCCATACAGGTGCAAACAGGCACCCGGCAATGCCAGGATGCGGTCCCAGGCCGGTTCGCGCGGCGCAGCATCGTCCGCGCCATCGAACCAGGCATCGCCGAGGATATTGAGCATCACCGCCGGCGAATGCTGGCGCACGTCGCCCAGCGGCAAGCGCGCCATCGCCCGCACCTGTTGCGCGAACTGGCTGGTGATACAGGCGTCCATCGTGTAGTGGCCGCTGTTATGGGGACGCGGCGCCATTTCATTGACCACCAGGCTACCGTCGGCCAGCACGAAGAATTCGATGCACAGCACGCCGACATAACCCAGCTCGGCCACGATGACTTGCGCGGCCCGTTGCGCCCGGGCGGCGCAGTCATCCGAGACGTTCGGGCCCGGCACGGTGGTGGTAAACAAAATCCCGTCGCGGTGGACATTTTCGGCGATCGGATACACCACCGAGGCGCCGTCAACGCCGCGCGCGGTCAGCACCGATACTTCATAGGCCAACGGCAACATTTTTTCGAGCAGGCAGACCACCTGGCCCATCTGATCGAAGGCGGCGCGCACGTCGTCGCGGCTGCGCACCCGGAACTGGCCCTTGCCGTCATACCCCATGCGCACGGTTTTCAGGATGCCGGGCAACAGCTCATCGCCGATGTCATCGATATCCTGCTGCGTGGCGATGACCTTGTGCGGCGCCGGCAGCACGCCCGAGGCGGGCGCGCAAGCGACGAAGAAGCGCTTTTCGGCAATCCGGTCTTGCGCCACCGATACGCCATCGGCGTCGGGCGCGACAAACACTTGCCGGGCCAGCCGCGACAGGCTGTCGGCCGGCACGTTCTCGAATTCGGTGGTGACCGCGAGGCATTGCGCGGCCAGCGCATCGAGGCCGGCGACATCGCTGTAGCCGGCTTCGACCACGCGCTGGGCGATCTGTCCCGCGGGACAGTCGCTGGCAGGTTCCAGCACCGCCACCTGGTAGCCCATGCCTTGTGCGGCCTGGGCGAACATGCGGCCCAGCTGGCCGCCACCCATCACGCCCAGCCACGCCGGTGGATCGGCGGCGGGCAGCAATGGAGAAGTCAATTTACTATTCATTATTTTCAAACATATTATTCAAGCGGCAATACCATGGCCTGGGCGGCCGCGGTTTGCTTGGCGCGGAACGCTTCGAGCTGCTCGGCCAGGGTCTCGTCGTTGGCGGCGATCATCGCCACCGCGGTCAGCGCGGCATTGGCGGCGCCCGCTTCGCCGATGGCGAAGGTCGCCACCGGCACGCCCTTGGGCATTTGCACGATGGACAACAATGAATCTTCGCCGCGCAGATACTTGGACGGCACCGGCACACCCAGCACCGGCACGATGGTCATCGCGGCCACCATGCCGGGCAGGTGGGCGGCGCCGCCGGCGCCGGCGATGATGGCGCGCAAGCCACGCGCGCGCGCGCTCTTGGCATACGCATACATTTCGTCGGGCATGCGGTGCGCCGAAATCACTTGCGCTTCAAACGGCACGCCAAACTGCTGCAGGATGGCGACCGCGTTTTGCATCACGTCCCAGTCGGAGGACGAGCCCATGATGACGCCGACCAGCGGCTGCTGTTGAAGATCGCTCATATCAGGCTTTCAGCTTTTCGCCGGTCAGGCGCTCGATGGCTTCGAAATACTTGGCCTGGGTCTTGTCGATGACATCGGCCGGCAGCGCAGGCGCCGGTGCGGTTTTGCCCCAAGTCAGCGTTTCCAGGTAATCGCGCACGAATTGCTTGTCGAACGACGGCGGCGACATGCCAGGCTGATACGAATCGGCCGGCCAGAAGCGCGACGAGTCGGCGGTCAGCACTTCATCCATCAAATGCATGACGCCATTGTCGTCCAGGCCGAACTCGAACTTGGTGTCGGCAATGATGATGCCGCGCGTGGCCGCGTAATCGGCGGCGGCTTTATACAGTGCAATGCTGACATCGCGCATCTTGGCGGCCAGTTCAGCACCGATGCGATTTTCCATGTCGGCAAAGCTGATGTTTTCGTCATGCTCGCCCAGCTCGGCCTTGGCGGCCGGGGTGAACAGCGGCTGCGGCAGCTTTTCCGCCTGTTGCAGGCCGGCTGGCAGCTCGATGCCGCAGATGCTGCCGGTATCCTGGTAATCCTTCCAGCCCGAACCGATGATGTAACCGCGCACCACCGCCTCGACCATGATCGGCTTGAGACGCTTGGCGACCACGGCACGGCCTTGCACTTGTGCAACTTCATCCGGCGCCACCACCGATTCCGGCGCCACCCCGGTCAGGTGATTCGGCACGATGTGGCCGAGTTTCTCGAACCAGAAGTCGCTCATCTGGTTGAGCACCTTGCCCTTGCCGGGAATAGGCTCGTTCATGACGACATCGAACGCCGACAGGCGGTCGGTGGTGACGATCAGTATCTTGTCGTCGCCGACGGCATAATTGTCGCGGACCTTGCCGTGGCCCAGCAGTGGCAGGGAGTGGATGGAAGTCTGATAGAGGCTGTTCATAGCGGGAGAGGAATGATTTGATGAAACGAAACCGGCAGGCAGCGAACTGGCCCGCCGGTCGAGAATATCGGGCACGGAAGCACGCATCCGGCCCGTTCCAGACAGGATTTTACTTCACAATCTGCGACAGCTCGCCTTTGCTGTAACGCTCAGCCATCTTGTCCAGCGGAATCGCCTTGATCTTCGACGCCTGGCCTTCGCAGCCGAAGGCGAGGAAACGCGCCTTGCAAATGTCGGTGGCGGCCTGGCGGGCAGGCTTCAGGAAGTCGCGCGGATCGAACTTGGATGGATTTTCAAACAGGAATTTGCGGGTCGCGGCCATCATCGCCAGGCGGATATCGGTGTCGATATTGATCTTGCGCACGCCGTGACGGATGCCTTCCTGGATTTCCTCGACGGGCACGCCGTAGGTTTCCTTCATGTCGCCGCCGAATTCGCGTATGGTGGCCAGCAATTCCTGCGGCACCGACGAGGAACCGTGCATCACCAGATGGGTGTTCGGGATGCGCGCGTGGATTTCCTTGATGCGGTCGATCGCCAGGATGTCGCCGGTCGGCTGGCGCGAAAACTTGTAGGCGCCGTGCGAAGTGCCGATGGCGATCGCCAGCGCGTCGCACTGGGTGCGCGCGACGAAGTCGGCGGCTTGTGCGACGTCGGTCAGCAATTGCTCGCGGGTCATCGCGCCGTCGGCGCCGTGACCGTCTTCCTTGTCGCCCTGCATGGTTTCCAGCGAACCGAGCACGCCCAGCTCGGCTTCCACCGTGACGCCGATGGCGTGCGAAAATTTCACGACTTCACGCGACACTTCAACGTTGTATTCATACGAAGCAACGCTCTTGCCATCCGCTTCCAACGAGCCGTCCATCATCACCGACGTGAAACCGGAGCGGATCGCGGCCATGCAGACCGCCGGCGACTGGCCGTGGTCCTGGTGCATGACGACCGGAATGTGCGGGTAGGCTTCCACCGCCGCATCGATCAGGTGGCGCAGGAACGCTTCGCCGGCGTACTTGCGCGCGCCGGCCGACGCTTGCATGATCACCGGGCTGCCGACGGCATCGGCGGCGGCCATGATGGCTTGCACTTGCTCCAGGTTATTGACGTTGAATGCAGGCAAACCGTAGCCGTTTTCAGCGGCGTGGTCCAGCAATTGACGCATGGATACGAGAGACATGGTAATACTCCAAACAATAAAAAAACCGCTGCAGGGCGGGCGGCTGACGCCGCGCCGGCCCTTTAAAACTTTAGCTGAATTCGCCGACCTTGACGATCTTCAATGCATTGGTGCCGCCGACCTGTCCCATCGGTTCGCCCCACGTTACAACGATCATGTCACCTTTTTTGACGATGCCGTTGGCAACCATCAAATCTTCCGCTTGTTTCAGCACCGCCGACGATTCGCCGGCCTGGGTCAGGTGGTAGGAACGCACATTGCGGTACAAGGCGGCCTTGCGCTGGGTGGTGATGCTCGGGGTCAGCGCGAAAATCGGCGTATCGATGCTGTGGCGGCTCATCCACAGTGGCGTGGAACCGGATTCGGTCAGCGCCACGATGGCCTTGACGCGCAAATGGTGGGCGGTGAACAGCGCGCCATAGGCGATCGACTGGTCGATGCGGGTAAAGGTGACGTTCAGGAAATCGGCGTCGAGTTTGTTGTACTCGGACTGTTCGGCTTCGACGCAAATCGCCGCCATCATTTCCACCGTTTCAATCGGGTATTTGCCGGACGCGGTTTCAGCCGAGGTCATCACGGCGTCGGTGCCGTCCAGCACCGCGTTGGCGACGTCGGACACTTCGGCGCGGGTCGGCACGGCGTTGACGATCATCGATTCCATCATCTGGGTGGCGGTGATGGCCAGCTTGTTCGACGCGCGCGCCATCTTGATCATGCGTTTTTGCAAGGCCGGCACCGCCGCATTGCCTACTTCCACCGCCAGGTCGCCGCGGGCGACCATGATGCCATCGGAAGCGTCGAGGATTTCCTGCAATACAGGAATCGCTTCGGCGCGCTCGATCTTGGCGATCATCATCGGCTTGTGGTGGTAAGGCTCGCCGGCGATATTGGCCAGCTGGCGCGCCATTTCCATGTCGGTCGCGCTTTTCGGGAACGAGATCGCCAGGTAGTCGGCCTGGAAGCTCATCGCCGTCTTGATGTCTTCCATATCCTTGGACGTCAGCGCCGGCGCGGTCAAGCCGCCGCCCTGGCGGTTGATGCCCTTGTTGTTCGACAATTCGCCACCGATCTTGACGATGGTGTGGATTTCGCTGCCGGAAATGCGCTCGACGATCAGCACGATCAAGCCGTCGTTCAGCAACAGCACGTCGCCGTTGCGCAAGTCGCGTGGCAATGCTTTGTAGTCGAGGCCGACACGTTCCTGGTTGCCCAGTTCGCCTTCTTCGCCCCATTTGGCATCGAGGATGAAACGGTCGCCGTTTTCCAGGTGGATACGGCCATTTTCAAATTTGCCGACGCGGATCTTCGGACCCTGCATGTCGGCCATGATCGCCACTTCCTTGCCGCATTCGGCGGCGGCCTGGCGCACCAGCGCGGCGCGGTCGATATGATCTTGCGCTTTACCGTGGGAAAAATTCAAACGTACTACGTCGACACCCGCTCGTATCATTTTGATCAGAACAGCCAGGTCGGTAGAAGCAGGGCCGATAGTTGCGACGATTTTTGTACCACGGGACATAAAATTCCTTGTGCGAAAAGAACAACGGGTCTATGAGGCAGGACTGCGGGCATTGCCCTACAGCCAACGTAAAAGCGCAGCGGTGAGGCTGCGCTTGATGCTTATATCTGGTTTTATTCGCTTACTTACTGCGCTGCGTCAATATTTCCACAGCTGGCAAGGTCTTTCCTTCCAGGAATTCCAGGAAGGCGCCGCCGCCGGTGGAGATATAACTGATTTTATCGGTAATGTCGTATTTTGCAATCGCCGCCAGGGTGTCGCCGCCGCCGGCGATCGAGAACCCTGTCGATGCGGCAATCGCCAGCGCCAGCGTCCTAGTGCCGTTGCCGAACTGGTCGAATTCGAACACGCCGACCGGGCCGTTCCAGACGATGGTGCCGGCGGCGCCGATCTGCTGCGCCAGCAAGGCGGCGGTCTGCGGACCGATGTCGAGGATCATGTCGTCGTCGGCCACGTCGGCGACATCCTTGACGGTGGCGGCAGCCGTTGGCGAGAATTCCTTGGCGCACACCACGTCGACCGGGATCGGCACTTGCGCGCCGCGCGCCGCCATGATGTCGATGATGGCCTTGGCTTCACCGACCAGGTCGGCTTCGACCAGCGACTTGCCGACGTTCAAGCCAACGGCTTTCATGAAGGTATTGGCGATGCCGCCGCCGACGATCAGGTTGTCGACCTTGTCGGACAACGCTTTCAAAATGGTCAGCTTGCTCGACACTTTCGAGCCGGCCACGATGGCCAGCAGCGGACGGGCCGGCGCGTGCAGCGCCTTGCCCAGCGCATCGAGTTCGGCGGCCAGCAGCGGACCGGCGCAAGCGACCGGCGCAAACTTGGCGATGCCGTGGGTCGATGCTTCGGCGCGGTGCGCGGTGCCGAACGCGTCGTTGACGTAGATATCGCACAGCTTGGCCATTTTTTGCGCCAGTTCATCGCTGTTTTTCTTTTCGCCCTGGTTGACGCGCACGTTTTCCAGCAACACGACCTGGCCGGCGGCCAGGTTTTCCAGGCCGGCGCCATCGACCCAGTTTTGTTTCAATTCAACAGTTTGTCCCAACAACTCGGCCAGGCGCGCGGCCACCGGCGCCAGGCTGTCTTCCGGTTTGAACTCGCCTTCGGTCGGACGGCCCAGGTGCGACGTGACCATCACGGCGGCGCCGGCGTCGAGCGCGGCGCGGATCGCCGGCACCGAAGCGCGGATGCGCGTATCTTCAGTGATATGGCCGGCGTCATCTTGCGGCACGTTCAAGTCGGCGCGGATAAATACGCGCTTGCCTTGCAACGCATTGCTGGCGATCAAATCTTGCAAACGGATGAAGTTCAGAACAGCAGACATGGCGATCCAAATGACGAGTGGAAGGAAGAGCGCTATTTTACCGCAAGCCCGGCACGGCCAACCCCGTTTACTGAAAAACCTGCAATAGGCGCAAGCCGGTGAAAACCAGCATGCCGAAGACGATGGTTTGCAGCATATTGCGGCCGATGACATAAAACACGGCGGCGGCCACGCCGGACAATAATTTCCAATTCGACAACCCGAAGTGAATTTCTTGCCCATCAAGCAACAAATCCGGTGCAATGATGGCTGCCAGCGCACAGGCCGGCGCAAACCGCAGCACTTCATTGACCCGCTTCGGGATGGTGATGTGATGGCCGATCAGCCAGAACGAACTACGGGTGGCGGCGGTGGCCACGCCCAGGACCAGGATGGTGAGCCAGATTTCCCATTGAGCCATATGATTGTTATCCCTTGTTGACCAGCTTGTTTGACAACTCTTCCACCGCCATCGCCGCAAACATGCCGACCAGCACAGCTGCCAGCAAGCCCAGCTTGTACGGCAAGCCGGCCGCCAGCACCGCCACGACACCCGACACCAGCACGCCGCACAGCGCGGCGCGGCCAGCCACCAGCGGTATCATCACGCAAATGATCGCCAGCGTGCCGGCAAAACCGAGCCCCCATGCGACCGGTACGGCAGTGCCGAGAAAGATGCCGGCGATCGAGCCGGCTTGCCACGACAGCCAGTTAGGCAGCAACAACGCTTTCAGGAACGACAGCTTGCCGACTTGCGGCGTTTCATCGGGATAACGCTGCAAGAACAGCGCTACCGACATATCGCCGGTCACATAACCGAGAAAGAAGCGCTGGCGCCATGGCAAATGTCCAAAATGCGGCGCCAGCAATGCGGAAAAGATGACAAACCGCAAATTGACCACCAGCGCGGTGACAAAGATCACCCACACCGGCGCATGCGCGACGATCAGCGGCAATGACGCCAGTTGCGCCGAACCGGCAAACACCAGCAAGGTCATGAACAGCGCTTGCGGCACCGACAAGCCGGCCTTGATCATCGCGATGCCGACCACCATGCCCCAGGCGGCGATGCCGAACAGCGTAGGCGCGCCGGTTTTCAGGCCGGCGCGCCAGGATGGCGGATGATGCTCATCGTAAGACGCTGGCAAGTGCGCGGGTTCTTGTGGCGAGATCTGGTCGGCTGGTATCATCAGCGCCGCCCATGTTGTTTTTTCGCAACAGTCACACAGGGGCCTGGCATGGCTTGAGCGTAAGTGGTGTAGCGGATAGCGCGAAATAGTGCAATTTGCGCGGCTGTCTCGGCCGCTGGCATCGAAAACGGGATCATTTTTTGCCGGGCGTGCAAGTTTTACAAACAAATGCGCCGCCAGCCATAGCTTATTAAGCCGTCATTTTACCGATGAATTTTACTGCCTGCCTGAATCCGTTAAAATCGTGGTTTGGTACGCCTTGACGTACCTCCCCTTCCCCTCACTTACCAGCCTCACGGAGCATGACAAGATGACAAACACCACCACGCCAGCGGTCGAACTCGACGGTAAAGACCTGCCAGCCCACTGCCCTAACCCGGCTATGCCGCTGTGGTCGTCGCATCCGCGTGTGTTCTTGGAATTCAACAAAGAAGGCATTGCCAAGTGTCCATACTGCGGCACCGCCTACCGCCTGAAACCGGGCGCCGTGGTAGCCCACCACTAAGAGCCTATCCCAGTAGATGAAGACGCTCACTACTGGGATAGGCTCTAAGTATGTTCGACCAAACCTGCTGCGCAACCCGGGTTCCGGCCGCTCGCTACGGTTTTGTCACACATACCAGACCATAATGAACGGCGCGGCCAGCATACCTGGCGCGCCGTTTCTTCTTCCAGCAGCCGGAGTAGTCATGAAACGTCAAAAACAGTTGAATGGCAGCGCAGCCGAAGTGGAAAGCGCTTTTTACGATGCACTGAACCGTGCCGACCTCGATGCGCTGATGGCGCTGTGGGCCGATGATGAAGAAATCGTCTGTATTCATCCGGGCGGCGCGCGCCTGATCGGCCATGCGGCGATCCGCGCTTCATGGGCCGACCTGTTCGAGCGCGGCGGCGGCGGTTTGCATGTGCGGCCGTCGCAATTGCACGAAACGCATAATTTGATGAGTTCGGTGCATACGGTGATCGAAGGCGTCAGCGCCAGCGAAGGCGCCCCCGCTCATCTACTGGCGACCAACGTCTACATCAAGACACCGCGCGGCTGGAGAATTGTGCTGCATCACGTCTCGATCGCGCAGGGCGGCGTGCCGCTGGACCCCGGGGCGCAAATCCTGCACTGATAACGTGCTACCAGGGTTGCCGAACGGCTATTTGCACACCATCTGCCCCGCCATCCGCATCGCCAAACCGGCCGTGGGGTTCCACCGCGAACGCTGGGCAGCGCCGGATGGCGACGATTGCAACACGGCGACGACAGCGGCGCGCCACAGGTCCCCCGAATATGCGACGCTGTCGCCATCTGAACTGATTTCCTGCCGGCTGAACATAATATGGACGACATCGTCAAGCAAGCCATGGCCAAATGGCCGAACGTACCACATTGTTATGGCTGGCTGGGCCTGGATGCGCGCGGCCACTGGCGCATGCGCGACCAGCGCGCGCAAGCGTTGAACTTGCCGGGCGATAAAATCGCCCACATTGCCCTGCTGGCGTTCATCGCCCGCAATTACACGCATGACGAGCGCGGCTGCTGGTTTTTCCAGAATGGCCCGCAACGGGTCTACCTGAACCTGGCAGCGACGCCGTATATCGCGCGCACCGATCCGCAACACGGTTTTATGCTGCATACCGGCGCGGCGCTGGGCCCGGTCGATGAGGCGTTTTTATGCGATGGCGGCGAATTGATCTTGCGCCAGGGCGACATCGTGGCCCAGCTCGACGACCGCGACATGGCGCACGCGATGGCGCTGCTGCGCATCGATGGCCAGCCGGCCGGCGACGACGCGCTGATGGCATGGCTGGACGGCGCCGACACACTGCTGACCTTGTCGGATCATGGCCGGGATATCGCTGTGCAACATCTCGATAGCGGCCAGGTAGCGCGGCATTTCGGTTTTGTCGCCAAGCCGCTCCAGCCCGATTGAACTACTTCTGATCCTTGACCTGGTCGCGGTGCCGCTGCTGCAACTCGCGTTCGCGGGCATCGATCACCGCCATGTCGTAAAAAGTCGCATCCTTGCTCTTGCGCGCGATATTTAATTGATCCAGCGCCGACATGGTGCCGCCGCTCAAGGCATACGATTCCGCCAGCGCGATGTGCTGCAAGGCTATCTTGCCTTGCGCCGCATAGGTTTTGGCCAATAAGCCAAACAGCTTCGGCTCTTCCTTGTACGACTGCACCTGCTCGCGCAAATAACGTTCCGCATTTTCCAGCTGGCCGGCATTGACCAGCGCTTCCGCGTATTGCCGCGCTATGCCGCGCGACAAGGGAAATTGCTGGCGCGCCGCATCGGCCGCTTTCAGCGCTTGCTGCGCCACTTCCGGCTTTTGTCCCGGCGCCAGCAAGATTTCCAGTCCCAGTCCGGTCAAGGTCGCATTCGCCACCGGTTTGGCCGCCATGCCCAGGGTACCCGGGCTCGGCGCTTTATCGAGCGTGTTGCGGGCCGCGTCCAGCAAGCTTTGCGCCTTGACCAGGTCGCCCTTTTTGAGGGCCAGGAAAGACAGGCCATATTGTGCGGCCGCCACCTGGAAGCGGCTTTGCTGCTGCAACTGGGTATCGAAAAATGTCGCCGCATCGACCAGCGCTTGCGCGCTTTCATCCTGCAACACCCGCGCGCGGGCGCGCACCAAATGAAAGTCGAGACTGTCGGCACGTTGCTTATAAGGCTGTTCGCGGATGCGCGCCTGGATATCGGCGATGCGCTCGGTGGTCAAGGGATGGGTTTGCAGATACGCCGGCGTCAAATCGCTATACGAACGGCTGGCGGCCTGCATGCGGCTGAAAAACGCCACCATGCCGGTAGTGTCGAAACCGGCCTCGCCCATGATCTGGAAGCCGATCCGGTCCGCCTCGCGTTCGGCGTCGCGGCCGAAATTAAGTTGCCGCTGGATCGCCAGCCCCTGGCCGGCGGCAAACACGCCGATCGCCACATCGCCGCCGGCGCGCGACGCCAGCGCCGCCAGCAACAGGCTGGCCAGCGGCAGCAACGCGTCCTGCCGTTGCTGCCCGAGCATGCGCGCGATATGGCGCTGCGCCACGTGGCCGATTTCATGCGACAGCACCGACGCCAGTTCGGCTTCGCTCTGGGCCGCCAGCAACAGCGCCGAATGCACCGCGATAAAGCCGCCGGGCAAGGCAAACGCATTCAATTGCGGATCGCGCACCGCGAAAAAGAAGAAATCGTAATTCGACTCGCCGCGCACGCTGGGCCGCGCCGCCACCAGGCCATTGCCGAAATTATTCAGGTATTCCAGGATCGGCGCGTCGTCCATGTAATCGCGGTCGCCGCGCAAATCGCGCATGATTTCCTCGCCGACCTTGCGCTCGTAAGCGGGCGACAAATCCTGCCGTTCGGTATCGCCCAGCGCCGGCAGGTTTGGCGGCGGCGCCGCGTCCGGACGGGTTTGCGCCGGCAGCGCGATTGGCGATGCCAGCAACAGCGCGGCCAGCGTCAGCGGCGCGCGCAAGGAAAGGAAGGCGCCCGATCTGGATGAAAACTTGGCGCGGATAAGGGTCGGTTTTGATTTCACGATGCTATGATACCCTGTAAGCGGACCCACTTTCCCCTCTGCGGCAAGTGAAATATTTTGTTACCAGTTGCCGCCGATCCTACGATTCCTATTCTTTCATGACAAGTACAAACGACAGCAACGATAGCGGCGCAGCCCAGCACCTGACCCATTTCGATCAATCCGGCCAGGCCCATATGGTCGATGTCGGCGGCAAACCCGACACCAGGCGCATCGCGGTGGCGGCCGGCAGCATCCGCATGCAAGCGGAGACATTGGCCATCATTGTCGGCGGTACGGCAAAAAAAGGCGACGTGCTGGGGATTGCCCGCATCGCCGCGATCATGGCGTCCAAGCGCACCAGCGACCTGGTGCCGCTGTGCCACCCGCTGGCGCTGACACGCGTGACGGTCGATTTCGACACCGACATCGGCAACAACAGCGTGCATTGCCGCGCCCAGGTCGAAACCAGCGGCAAGACCGGCGTCGAAATGGAAGCGCTGACGGCGGTGCAGATCGGCTTGCTGACGATTTACGATATGTGCAAGGCGGTCGACCGCGGCATGGTGATGAGCAATATCCGGGTGCTGGAAAAACACGGCGGCAAGTCGGGCGACTGGAGCGCGCTGCCGGATACGGACGCGGATAGCGGCGCCTGATCGAATCGCCGCACATGCTGGAGCCGCCGAATGGCCATGAAATCCGCACCCACGCACGCGCCACGGCCCAGAACGTCAGCGTACTCAAAACCGCCAGTTCCAGGCAACAAGAAGTGTTTACCTATGGCGTGCAATTCATCGACCTGGAGCCGACCCATTACACGATGCTGCAGAATTTGACGTATGAAGCGTTGATTGCGGATCGGCAAAAGATCGTTTAGCTCATCCAGCTCATTTAAATGGGCGAAAAAAAACCAGGCTGGATTGGCCTGGTTTTTGTACTTGGCAAAGAGCTACATGCCAAACTTGCTATTAACCACCCGCACCGCCAGCGCCTGCAGCAGCTACACTATTTTTCTTGATTGCATCCACGGCCGCTGGATTAGTAGCGGTGGTAGCAATTTCCCACGTTACGCTGCTGGTGCCGATATTAGGCGAAAAAGTAACTGTCGAACTGCTTACGCCGGTACCAACGTCCGCCGCGAAAGTCAGTTCGATGACACTATTGGTTACCTTGGCGCTAGCAACTTCCTTGGTTGCGCTGAATAAAGGAATAGTGGAAGGAGCCGTTGCATCGGTAGGGGTATTACAAGCAGTCTTGGTACCACCGTTTTCTTGCAAGCACATCGCCACCGCAGTTTTCAACGGATCAGCAGCGGCCAATGCATTGCCGACCTTGGCTTTGGTGGTGTAATTGGTGTACTGTGGAATCGCAACTGCAGCCAGAATACCGATAATCGCCACGACGATCATCAATTCGATCAGCGTAAAGCCGGCCTGGGATTGTTGCTTAAAGGATTTCATCGATTTCATGTGTTACTCCAGTGTGAGGTCAGGGAACTGCTGTATCACAGGAGTATTAGCAAACAGCGTGCCAGCCTTTTTCGCAGGCATAAAGCGCGGAAAAAGCTCCACCACTGACGTTTTTCGTCACATGCAGCCGCCGTAAAATGTCACTCATCGCCGTAAATTGGCAGGGCTGACAAATTTTGTCAGCGCCAACCCGGCCAACGCATAAAAAAAGGGAAGCGCCTGGCTCCCCTTCTTGTCACTGCCTTACCAGCATGCCGTGATTACAGCATCGCTTTCAACAGACGCGCCATTTCGGACGGGTTTTTGGTGACGGTGATGCCGCAAGCTTCCATGATTTCCAGTTTGGCTTGTGCGGTATCGGCGCCGCCGGAGATCAGCGCGCCGGCGTGGCCCATGCGCTTGCCCGGAGGAGCGGTTACGCCGGCGATGAAGCCGACCACCGGTTTTTTCATGTTGTCTTTGATCCAATACGCAGCGTTGGCTTCGTCCGGACCGCCGATTTCGCCGATCATGATGACCGCGTCGGTATCAGGATCGTCATTGAACATCTTCATGACGTCGATGTGCTTCAGACCGTTGATCGGGTCGCCGCCGATGCCGACTGCCGACGACTGGCCCAGGCCCAGCGCGGTCAATTGGCCGACAGCTTCATAGGTCAGGGTGCCCGAACGGGATACCACGCCGATGCGGCCTTGTTTGTGGATGTGGCCTGGCATGATGCCGATCTTGATTTCATCCGGGGTGATCAGGCCTGGGCAGTTAGGGCCCAGCAGCAAGGTTTTGCTGCCGGCTTTCGCCATGCGGTCTTTCAACGCCATCATGTCACGCACGGGAATGCCTTCGGTGATGCAAATGGCCAGATCCATTTCAGCTTCGACGGCTTCCCAGATCGCCGCTGCCGCGCCTGCTGGCGGCACGTAAATCACCGACACGTTGGCGCCGGTTTCTTTTTTCGCTTCGGTCACGTTGGCGAAAATAGGAATGCCTTCGAAATCTTCGCCGGCTTTCTTCGGATTCACGCCAGCCACGAAAGCGGCTTTGCCGTTCGCGTAGTCGCGGCACATGCGGGTGTGGAATTGGCCGGTCTTGCCGGTAATCCCTTGGGTAACGACTTTGGTATCTTTATTGATCAGAATGGACATGTTGATTCCTTAATTAAGCTTGACCTGCAGCAGCGGCGACAACACTTTTCGCTGCATCTTCCATGGTATCGGCCGCGATGATAGGCAAACCGGACTCAGCCAGCATCTTCTTGCCCAGATCTTCGTTGGTGCCCTTCATGCGCACCACCAGCGGTACTTGCAGGGAAACGGCTTTCGACGCGGCGATCACGCCTTCGGCGATCACGTCGCAACGCATGATGCCGCCGAAAATGTTGACCAGGATGGCTTTCAAGCCTGGGTTTTTCAACATGATCTTGAACGCTTCGGTCACTTTCTCAGCCGTGGCGCCACCGCCGACGTCGAGGAAGTTGGCAGGCTCGCCGCCGAACAGCTTGATGGTGTCCATGGTCGCCATGGCCAGGCCGGCGCCGTTCACCAGGCAACCGATGTTGCCGTCGAGCGAGATGTAAGCCAGATCGAATTTCGATGCTTCGACTTCAGCTGGATCTTCTTCGTCCAGGTCGCGGTAAGCCATGATGTCTGGCTGGCGGAACAGCGAGTTCGCGTCGAAGTTGAACTTGGCGTCCAGCGCGATGACCTTGCCCGAACCGGTCAAGATCAATGGGTTGATTTCGGCCAGCGACGAATCGGTTTCCCAGTAGGCTTTGTACAGGCCTTGCAGGTTCACGCGCGCATCGACGATCGATTCGGCAGGCACGCCGATCTTGGCGGCGATCGCGTCGGCTTCGGCATCGGTCAGGCCGACGGAAGGGTCGATGGCGATCGAGTGCAGCAGTTCCGGATGCGATTCAGCGACTTCTTCGATGTCCATGCCGCCTTCGGAGGAAGCCATCAACACCACGCGTTGCGAAACGCGGTCGGTGACCATCGACACGTACAGTTCTTTCTTGATGTCCGCGCCTTCTTCGATCAGCAGGCGACGTACTTTTTGGCCTTCAGGACCGGTTTGGTGCGTAATCAGCTGCATGCCCAGGATTTGCTCAGCATATTCCTTGACTTGTTCCAGCGACTTGGCAACTTTGACGCCGCCGCCTTTACCGCGGCCGCCCGCGTGGATTTGGGCCTTGACGACCCATACCGGACCGCCCAGGGTTTCGGCAGCCTTGACTGCTTCTTCAACGGACAAGCACGGGATACCGCGTGGTACCGTCACTCCGTATTTCCGGAGGATTTCTTTGCCTTGATACTCATGGATTTTCATGCTGGCTTCCCTTCTGATGCTGATTTGTAAAAATACGGTTAATAGTGCTAAAAAAACAGGAAAAACAATACGCCAGGGTCACTCTTTGGCTACCCAGCGCGGGTAATACTGCGCCACCGCCTTGCCATCGAGGCGCAAGGCGTGACACTTGTCGAGTTGAAACGGCTGTTCATGCGGCAATTCAGCATTCGCGCCGTCGCGGGTCGACCAGACATCGCCGGCAAATGCCTGTACTGTCGCAGTCGGCAAGACTTGCGCCAGTTCGGTCAGATGGGTACAGCCGGCGATTCCCGCCAGGCGCTGTTTCAAGTCGCGGCGGAAATTCTTCAATAGATTCAAACCGATCAGCGCCTTGTAAGCGGGGCCGATGGTATCGCAAAAACCCGGATAAGGCACGGCCTCGGATGCGGCTTCGGCATCGACGATGGTCATGTCCAGATCGACGGTGATACGTAAATGGAGATCGTGCAGCGGCAGACCTGCGGCGCGCGGGCCCGATGCCAGCCTGGCGTCAAAATGCTTGATATCGGTAAGATGGGCGTCAATATCCCACAAGCCGTCGTCGCGCGAAAACGCTTGGACGTCAATCACGCGGGTGTGCCGTAGGGCGCGCCGGGAAACTGGACTGGACAGGGGCATAAGACCGATACCGCTTAACGCGGCGATAATTAGTAAGCAGCCATGTGCGTAAAGCACGTTGTTCGCAGCTTCTACGAACAACAACCGCACCTGCGGCGCTGCAAAAACCCCAAAAGTGTAGCACAAGCGGCGCAGGTTGCGCCGCAACATAATTTTTTATTGCTTTGATAAAAGCATTTCAAATTATAGATGAAATAAATGAATCAACCATCCTTCATCACTGAAAATGATAAGAGATATGCGCTGGCAAGACCTTGGCAAACCCCGAGTACACCCCGCAAGCACGCGCTATTTCAGGGCTACGGCAGCGCAGCATAGTGTCAGGCCATGACCGTAAAATATGGCTAGGCAGCAATACCCAGCGCGCCCAGGACCGGCAAGACAGTGTCGCTAAAATACTGCGCATGGGAGCGGATTTCAGCCAGGTTTTCTTGCTCGGTCGACAAGACCACACCATCAACGACCATGGTTTGTTTCATTGCAGACAATGCCTGCCACGCAAACAAGCTCCACTGCTCGGGTGTCTGGCGGCCCTGGTCTTTTGCAAGCAAAAACAGCTGTTGCAGATGCAATACAACAAAACCGCCGCCGGTGACCGGACTGGCCAAAGTCGTCAAATCGCTGCGCACCAGCGCCTTGCCAATCAAATACCGGTTCAATTTTTCCGACGGTCCCCAGGCTTTTTTGATCAGCTCGTCATCCTGCACCGCCAGCAGACAGCCTTTGCTGGCCAGGATAACGATCGCCTGCAACAGCATCCGGAAGTCGAGCTGGCTGCCGCGCAAGTCCTGCTCCAGTTCGGCGATGCTGTGGATACGGTGATCTTGCAGCACATCGAGTAGCGCCCCATACACGGCCGGGTCCATCGCGGCGGTGCCCAGCGCGCCCTGCACCGTCATCACGATATTTTCTCTTGGCATCGCCAGCAAGAAACGTAGCTGACGCAGGGCGGCCATTTGCTCGATCTCGCTCAAGCGGCGCGCCCCCTTGACCCAATAATCCTGGCGGAATTGCTGGTTGACGAGGAAATCGCGCGTGGTCTGGCGAAAGTTGGCGTCGGCTATGCCCGACAGGAATTGCTGATGCTCGGGCGTCAGGTTCAGCATCTCGATATGGTCGGTGTAGAGCGCCGACACGGCAAATGTCAGCTTGGCCGATTCCAGCATGAGCGCAGTCGCCGAAAACGACATCGGCTGCCAGTGTTGGTTGAAATATTCATGCGCCAGATAGGTCGAATCCAGCTGCCTGAGCCTGGCCAGCCGTTCGGCCAGCAGCGGATTGGCCAACAGGTAGCGCGGCTGGATTGCCGCCATGCGTTCGATAAAGTCCAGCGCGCCATCGACCCGGCCGGCAAGCGGCTGGCCCGGCGCGCTCATGGTGCGGCCATGTTCCGCCATCAAGTCGCGCATCGGCGTCATCGCCGCCCAACCCGCCTGCGTGTTGTAGCTGATATACACCACGCCGCCCACTTTCAGCTTGCGGCGCAGGAAATCGACGATGACGGCCCGGTTGTGATCGGAAATCCAGCTCCAGATGCCATGCAGGCAAATATAGTCGAAGTCCGGCAAATCGGGACGATGGCAAAATTGCTCGAACGATTCGTCGGACAGAACAGCGCCAGCGCCCGAGGCGGCTGCCAGTTCTTGCGCAAAAGCCGCTTGAGCCGGATCGAAGTCGTTGCCAAACCAGCGTGTGGCAGAGGCGGCGGCGTGGATGTTGACGCTGATACCCTGGCCAAAACCGAGTTCGCAAGCCGTGCCGTTCTGCGGCGGGACCAGGCCGGCCGCCAGCAACACCAGTTGCAGCCGCAGCGGGTTGAGTTCGCTGTAATAACCATAGGTATAGCCGATATCGGCGGTATAACCGGCGCGCCAGTCAGTCATGTGCGGCTCCTGTCATGGTTTGGGGAGACAGATGTGTTGGCTAAGCATGATGGATCAGCATTACCCCAACCAAGAATATCCGATTCCATGCCCTGACGGCCAAATAAGTATTATTCGTCTTCCGGTTCCAGCCCTTTGAGCGCCACTTGTACCGCGCGCTGCGAAAAGCCGCGCTGCATCAAAAAGCGCATTTGCTTGCTGCGCTGTTCCGCATCCTTGGCCACCGTGCCGAACTTGCGGCGCCAGACCTCGCAGGCGCGCGCGGTTTCGTCTTCTGCCAGGCCAGCCTTTAACTCTTGCAATGCCTCACCGCCGATGCCATGGCTTTGCAATTCGGCGACGATGCGGCTATTGCCGAAGCGCGCGGAACGGCGGTGTATCAGCGACTCGGAAAAACGCTCTTGCGACAGCCAGTTGTTCGCTTCCAGATTGTCGAGCAAGGCTTCGACATCGTCGCCCTCTTGCGCATGACGCTCCAGCTTGCGCTTCAATTCCATCCGGCTGTGTTCGCGCATCGATAAAAACCGCAGCGCGCGCCCTTTCAGGCTCAGTTGTACCGCTGCCATAAACCTGCCCTCAATAATACAAATAGCTCAAAACTCAGATAGTTCAGATAGCACAATCGCCACCGTGCGTGAGCAAGGCGGCGATTGATATTCTAGCCCGGCCAAGCTGCAACGACCGGTGTCACGCATTCAAACGAATGGGCAAACTGGCAGGTTTATTCCACCGCTTTCAGTTTGGCGGCGGCCTCCGCCTTGTCGGCCTTGTCCGCTTTATCCGCCTTGTCGGCAGCCAGCGGCGGCAGTTCGCGCACGCCCAGCGAAGCACGCACCTTGTTTTCAATTTCGCGCGCCAGCGCCGGACGCTCTTGCAGGAAGGCGCGGGCGTTATCCTTGCCCTGGCCGATGCGTTCGCCGTTGTAGCTGTACCACGAACCGGATTTTTCGACGATTTTCGCGTCCGAACCCAGGTCGAGGATTTCGCCTTCGCGCGAGGTGCCTGCGCCGTACAGGATATCGAAATGCGCTTCCTTGAATGGCGGCGCGATCTTGTTCTTGACGACCTTGACCTTGGTTTCATTACCGATCACTTCATCGCCCGATTTGATCGAGCCGGTGCGGCGGATATCCAGGCGCACGGAAGCGTAGAATTTCAAGGCATTGCCGCCGGTAGTGGTTTCCGGGCTGCCGAACATGACGCCGATCTTCATGCGGATCTGGTTGATGAAGATGACCAGCGTATTGGTGCGGTTGATCGAGCCGGTCAGCTTGCGCAATGCTTGCGACATCAAACGGGCTTGCAAGCCTGGCAGCGAATCGCCCATGTCGCCTTCGATCTCGGCGCGTGGCGTCAAGGCCGCCACCGAGTCGATGACGACCAGGTCGACGCTGCCCGAACGGACCAGCGCATCGCAGATTTCCAGTGCCTGTTCGCCGGTGTCCGGCTGCGAGATCAGCAATTCATGCAGGTTGACGCCCAGTTTTTGGGCATAGCCGACATCGAGCGCGTGCTCGGCATCGATAAAGGCGCAGGTGCCGCCCAGCTTTTGCATTTCGGCGATGGTTTGCAGCGTCAGCGTGGTCTTGCCCGACGATTCAGGGCCGTAGATTTCCACCACGCGGCCGCGCGGCAAGCCGCCGACGCCCAGCGCGATATCCAGGCCGAGCGAACCGGTCGATACGACTTGCACTTCTTCGATCGGCGCGCTGGAATCCATCCGCATGACCGAACCTTTGCCGAACTGCTTCTCGATTTGCGCCAGTGCGGCGGCAAGCGCCTTGGCCTTTTCAGATGCGGGTACTACCGCTTTTTTGTCGTCCATGATGTTCTTTCAGCCTTTGTCGGCCTGCTCGGCCTTGAATAACGCTTTGTACAACGCGTGGGTAAAATTCGTCACAAGCGATACTGTATAAAAAAACAGTGCTTAATGCAAGCGTGCGCTGAATTTGTTTTGATTTGTTTTGAAATCGCGCAAAGTCACTGCCGTTTTGGCACAAACACTCGCCACCTTGCGCGAAATGAAACACAATACAAGCTTACGATATCGGGTGCCTTATGCGTATTCTACTTGCCGAAGATGACAGTGTGCTGGCCGACGGATTGACGCGTTCGCTGCGCCAGTCCGGCTATGCGATCGATTACGTCAAAAACGGCCAGGAAGCCGACACCGCGCTGTCGACCCAGGAATTCGATTTGCTGATACTCGACCTGGGCTTGCCGAAAATGTCCGGTCTGGATGTGCTGCGCCGGCTGCGCGCCCGTTCGTCGCTGCTGCCGGTGCTGATCCTGACCGCCGCCGATTCGATCGAGCAGCGGGTCAACGGGCTCGACCTTGGCGCCGACGATTACATGGCCAAACCCTTTGCGCTGTCGGAACTGGAAGCGCGGGTGCGCGCGCTGACCCGGCGCGGCGCCGGCGGCGGCGCCACGGTGATCAGGCATGGCCCGCTCAGTTACGACCAGGTCGGGCGCAGCGCCTATATCAATGAGCAGATGCTGGATTTATCGGCGCGCGAACTGGGCTTGCTGGAAATCTTGCTGGGCCGCACAGGCCGGCTGGTATCGAAAGAGCAATTGGTCGACCATTTGTGCGAATGGGGCGAAGAGGTCAGCAATAACGCCATCGAAGTGTATGTGCACCGGCTGCGCAAGAAAATCGAAGTCGGCGGCGTGCGCATCGCCACCGTGCGCGGTCTCGGTTATTGCCTGGAGAAATATTCCGACGCGGCGCGCCAGCAAGCCGAAGCGTCCGACAGCAAGTGAATCCGCGCGACGGCAGCCCGCTCCAGCCAGAGCACGGCACGCTCGACAGCGACTATTTCCAGCCGCCCGACAGTGAGCAGGATGAAACCATCCAGCATTCGCTGTTCGGCGAAATCCTCGACTGGATGCTGGCGCCGCTGCTGCTGTTATGGCCGATGAGCATCGTGATCACTTACCTGGTGGCCAAGGCCATCGCCAATCAGCCGTTCGACCACGCGCTGGAAGAAAATGTCACCGTGCTGGCCCAGCAAGTCAAGGAGGTCAACGGCCAGACCGTCAAGCCGCTGCCCGGCTCGTCGCGCGATTTCTTGCGCGGCGACGATAGCGACAATGTGTATTTCCTGATCCTGGGCCGGCGCGGCGAATATATCGACGGCGACCGCGACTTGCCGCCGCCGCTGGATGAAGACCGTTTCCGCAGCGGCACAGTGCTGTTCCGCAACGACACCATCCACGGCACGCCGATCCGGGTCGCGTTTTCCTATCTCGACTTGCCGCCCGGCGCGCCGGACGAACCACGGCGCGCGCTGGTGCAAGTGGCGGAAACGCTGGAAAAGCGCGCGCAACTGGCGAACGCCATCATCAAAGGCGTAATCTTGCCGCAATTTATTATCTTGCCCATCGTGCTGGCGCTGGTCTGGTTTGCGCTGGCGCGCGGCCTGTCGCCGCTGGCGCAATTGCAGGAGCGCATACGGGCCCGGCCGCCGGACGACCTCAGCCCGATCGAACCGGGCCAGGTGCCGGAAGAAATCACGCCGCTGGTCGGTTCGCTGAACGACATGCTGGCGCGTCTGTCCTTGTCGATCGACATGCAAAAACGCTTTATCGCCGATGCGGCGCACCAGATGAAAACGCCGCTGGCCGGCATGCGCATGCAATCCGAGCTGGCGCTGCGCCAGACCGACCAGCAGGAAATCCACCGTTCCTTATTACAACTGGCGAAAAGTTCGGAAGTGGCGACGCGGCTGGTGAACCAGTTGCTGGCGCTGGCCCGCGCCGAAAACCAGCCGCAAGCCGGTACCGCCTTCATCGCGCTGGAATTGAATGAACTGGCGCGCGGCCTGGTGCAAGACTGGGTTACGGTATCGTTTACCAATCGCATCGACCTGGGGTTTGAACAGGCGCCATATCCGATCACGATTTCCGGCAACCCGATGATGTTGCGCGAATTATTGTCGAACCTGATCGACAATGCGCTGCGTTACACGCCGGCCGGCGGCAGCGTCACGGTGCGGGTGCGCGGCGAGCCGGACTCGGCGATCCTGGAAGTCGAGGATACCGGTCCCGGCATTGCGCCATCGGAACGTTTGCAGGTATTCGAGCGTTTTTACCGCATCCTCGGCAGCAATGCCGAGGGTAGCGGCCTGGGCCTGGCGATCGTGCGCGAAATTGCTCAGCAACATGGCGCCGAGATCGACATTTATCACAACCCGCGCGCCGCCACGCCGAAATGGCCCGGCACTTTGCTGCGCCTGAGTTTCCCGCAACAAATCCCGGAAAATCCTGACGAGAGAGAAGCCAACCATGGACGAGGCCAATAATCCGCCAGCCGCCGAGGCCGGACGGCGCCAGGAACACTGGCGCAAGACCCGAAAATTAACGGTGATTTTGCTGACGATCTGGTTTTTTACCGGATTTTTCACGGTATTTTTCGCGCGGGAACTAGTTCAATTGAATCTGTTCGGCTGGCCGTTCTCGTTTTACATGGCGGCCCAGGGTTCATCGCTGATCTATCTGCTGATCATCGGTTTTTATGCGTGGCGCTTGCGCCGCATGGATCAGGAAGGCCAGGCCGGGGAATCGCCATGAAAGCGGCGCGCACTTTTTTCCAGCGCCTGAGCCGCTATTATTTGCTGTTCAGCGGCGGCTTTGCCATCTTCCTGCTGGCCCTGAGCCTGCTGGAACAGGAAGGCATGCCGCGCATCTGGATCGGCTACCTGTTCATGTTCGCCACCATCATCTTGTACGCCAGTATCGGCGTGATCAGCCGCACCTCGAACGTCACCGAATATTATGTCGCCGGACGCAGGGTGCCGGCCATGTTCAACGGCATGGCCACGGCGGCCGACTGGATCTCGGCGGCCAGTTTCATCAGCCTGGCCGGCGGCCTGTACCTGAACGGTTTCGACGGCCTCGCTTACATCATGGGCTGGACCGGCGGTTATTGCCTGGTGGCCTTGCTGATCGCGCCCTATCTGCGCAAGTTCAGCCAATACACGATTCCCGATTTCCTCGCGGCGCGCTATGGCGGACCATCCGGCCGCGGCGGCGCGGTGCGGGTGCTCGCGGTGGGCGCCACGATCATCGTGTCGTTCACCTATGTGGTGGCGCAAATCTATGCGGTCGGCCTGATCGCGTCGCGCTTTACCGGGGTCGACTTTTCGGTCGGTATTTTCCTCGGCCTGGCCAGCATCCTGGTCTGCTCCTTCCTCGGCGGCATGCGCGCCATCACTTGGACCCAGGTGGCGCAATACATCATCATCCTGGTGGCCTTCCTGATCCCGGCCATGTGGCTATCGGTCAAGCATAGCGACAATCCGGTGCCGCAAGTGGCCTACGGCACCGTCTTGCCGGAACTGAGCGCGCGCGAACAAGTACTGCAACATGATCCTAAAGAACAGCAAGTACGCGCCATCTTCCGCGAACGCGCCGCCATGTATGATGCGCGCCTGAAAGCTTTGCCGGCCTCGTGGGAACGGGGCAAGCAGGACGCCCAGCGCCAGCTCGACCGCACACGGCTGTCCAATACCAGCTTGCTGGAGATACGCAATGCCGAGCGGGCCTTGATCGCCTATCCCAAAACCGCCGAGGAAGCGCGCAGCCTGTGGTCGGCCGCCAAGGCCATGAATTTGAAGCGGGCCGAACCGATCACCCCGCACGCCTTGCCATTTCCGGCGCCGGACCGTGAACAATCGGATATCAAACGCAACAACTTCCTGGCGCTGGTGTTTTGCATGATGCTCGGCACCGCCGCCCTGCCGCATATATTGATGCGCGCCTACACCACGCCCTCGGTGCATGAAACCCGGGTATCGGTGTTCTGGACCCTGTTTTTCATCTTGCTGATCTACCTCACCATTCCGGCGCTGGCGGTGCTGGTCAAATACGATATCTACACCGCACTGGTCGGCAGCGAATTTTCGCATTTGCCGACCTGGGTGTCGTACTGGTCGAATGTCGACAAAGTGACGCCGCTGATCAGCATCGTCGATGTCAACCACGACGGCATCGTGCAACTGGCCGAGATCTCGATCGACGCCGACGTGCTGGTACTGGCGACGCCGGAAATCGCCGGCTTGCCGTACGTAATTTCGGGACTGGTGGCGGCGGGCGGACTGGCGGCCGCGCTCTCGACCGCCGACGGCTTGCTGCTGGCGATCTCCAACGCCTTGTCGCACGATATCTATTACAAGATCGTCGATCCAGCCGCATCGACCCAGAAACGGGTCACCATTTCCAAGCTGCTGCTGCTGGCGGTGGCCTTCATCGCCGCCTATGCCGCATCGCAAAAACCGGCCGACATCCTGTCGCTGGTCGGCGCCGCGTTTTCGCTGGCCGCCTCGACACTGTTCCCGGCGCTGGTGCTGGGCGTGTTCTGGAAACGGGCCAATCATTACGGGGCGATTGCCGGCATGCTGAGCGGCTTTGCCGTGTGCCTGTATTACATGCTGCACACCAGTACCATGCTGGGCGGCAGTGAAGCCGGCCAGTGGTGGCACATCGCGCCGATCTCGGCCGGGATCTTCGGCGTGCCGGCCGGTCTGCTGGCGATGGCGCTGGTCAGCTGGCTGACGCCGCCGCCGGGACGCCGCACGCTGGGCCTGGTCGATCATATCCGGGCGCCGGAATGATCGTGAAGATATTGAGCGAATGATAATATATTACCTTTCGCTTAATATCATCCAAAAACCATGCTGCTGCGCACTTTCAAGTCGTCCCTGCTGTTGTTCCTGGTTTTGCTGACCGGTGTGCTGACCGCCAGCATCGGCGCAACCGCCCAGGCGCAAGCCGCAATACCACCGCCGATCGCCGATTTTTTCGATAACCCGGAATTCAGCGCCGCCCTGTTGTCGCCGGATGGGCGCTGGCTGGCGATGCGCATGAATGGCCCGCAACAACGCGAGCGGCTGGCCGTGGTGGACTTGAGTGATTATTCAATCAAGGTGGTGGCCGAGTTTGCCGATGTCGATATCGGCGAGTTTGAATGGGTCAACCCACAGCGGCTGATCTACAATACCCGCGACCGTCAGATCGGCAGAGCCGACCTCGAATACGGACCGGGTCTGTATGCCGTCAATCGCGACGGCAGCGCGTTCAAGCAATTGGCCAGCCGTAGCGGGACTCACCGCAACAACCTGGGCGTCGCCAAAATGTTGCCATGGCATACGTTCATGATGCAGCAAAAGGGCGCCCAGGATACGGAATACGTGTATGTGCTCAGCCAGCACTACAACAGCTTGCAGCGGCCTGACTATGTCGACTTGCTGCGCCTGAACACGCTGACCGGTCACGGCGAAATCGTGCCGCGGCCCGGCAAGACGCGCCGCTGGCTGCTCGATCATCAAGGCCAGCCGCGGCTTGCGGTCACCGGGGAGCGCGACATGGAACAAATTTTTTATCGCGATCCAGGCAAGGCAGAGTGGCGCAAACTCGCCGAATTCAAGACTTACTTTGGCGGTCCAGGCAACTTTGTGCCATTCGCCTTCGGCCCGAATGGCACCTTATATGTCAGCGCACGCGTCATCGGCGACAAGAGTGCGATCTATTCTTACGACCTGCAAAACAGCAAGATCGCCGACCAGCCGCTGGTGACAATCAGCGACTACGATTTCGACGGCAGCCTGATCACGAACAAGCATGACATACTGGGCATACGCTTCCTGGCCGACGCGGTAGCGACCAACTGGTTTTCCAAGCCGATGCAAGCGGTCCAGTAAACCGTCGATGCCGCGCTACCGGATACGATCAACCTGATCAGCGTGCCTGCGCAGCCGGGCGCGCCCCATCTGCTGGTACGCTCCTATTCCGACCAGCAACCGGATGTGTATCGCTTGTTTAATACCGATAACGGCAAATGGCAAAAAGTTGGCGGCACTTATCCGAAGATAACGGCAGCGCAGATGGCGACCCAGGAATTGGTGCATTACCAGGCGCGCGACGGGCTGGACATTCCCGCATGGCTGACCTTGCCGCATGGCGTGGCGCGTAAAGATCGCAAAAACTTGCCGCTGGTGGTGCTGGTGCATGGCGGGCCGTATCTGCGCGGCGGTTCCTGGGCCTGGGATCCGGAAGCCCAATTCCTGGCGTCGCGCGGGTATGCGGTGCTGCAACCGGAGTACCGCGGCAGCACCGGTTTTGGCGAGAAGCATTTCAAGGCAGGATGGAAACAATGGGGATTGACGATGCAGGACGATATCGCCGACGGCACGCGCTGGGCGATCGCCGAGGGTATCGCCGACAGCCAGCGGATCTGCATCGCCGGCGCCAGTTATGGCGGCTACGCCACCTTGATGGGCTTGGTCAATGACCCGCATCTGTACCGCTGCGGCATCAACTGGCTCGGCGTCACCGATATCGGCCTGATGTACAGCGGCCACTGGAGTTTCGCTTCCGACCTGAGCGAAGAGTGGAAACAATACGGCATGCCGGAATTGATCGGCGATCCGGTCAAGGATGCGGAACAATTCAAGGCGACTTCGCCCGTGCAGCAAGCGGCGCGCATCAAGCAGCCGCTGCTGCTGGCGTATGGCGCAGCCGACCGGCGCGTGCCGCTGTATCACGGCAAGAAGTTTCGCGATGCGATCAAGGCCACCAATCAGGATGTGGAATGGGTGGTCTACGATGAAGAGGGACATGGCTGGACCTTGCCGAAAAACCGCATCGATTTCTGGAGCCGGGTCGAGAAATTTTTGGCAAGAAATATCGGCACACCATGACGGCACGGCGGTTTTTGGAGTAGGCTGAGGTTCGCTCACCTCTAGGAGTCGCTATGTCGTCTGGAAAAATTCTTGTCGCCCAAGGCGGCGGCCCCACCGCCGTCATCAACCAGTCGCTGGTCGGGGTGGTGCTGGAAGCGCGCCGCTTCCGCAACGTCACGCGCATCTATGGCGCGCTGCACGGCGTGCGCGGCATCGTCAACGAGCAATTTGTCGACCTGACCCAGGAAACCAGCAACAACCTGGAACTGGTGGCGGCCACGCCGTCGTCGGCGCTCGGCTCGACCCGCGACAAACCGGACATCCCGTATTGCCAGCAAATTTTCCAGGTGTTGCAGGCCCACCAAATCGAACACTTTTTCTATATCGGCGGCAACGACTCGTCCGATACGGTGCGCATCGTCAGCGAAGAAGCCCGCAAAGCCGGCTATCCGCTGCGCTGCATCCATATCCCGAAAACCATCGACAACGACCTGGTCGGCAGCGACCATACGCCGGGCTTTCCGTCGGCGGCGCGTTTCGTCGCGCAGGCATTCGCCGGCGCCAACCTCGACAATGCAGCGCTGCCTGGCGTGTATGTCGGCGTCGTCATGGGCCGCCACGCCGGCTTCCTGACGGCCGCCGCCGCGCTGGGCAAGAAATTCCCCGACGACGGCCCGCACCTGATTTACTTGCCGGAACGGGTATTTTCGCTGGATAAATTCCTGGCCGACGTCAAGGAAACCTATGAACGCCATGGCCGCTGCGTGATCGCGGTGTCCGAAGGCATCCACGACGCGTCCGGCGAGGCGATCGCCAGCCTGCTGTCGAAGGAAGTCGAACGCGACGCCCATGGCAACGTGCAATTGTCCGGCACCGGCGCGCTGGCCGATCTGCTGTGCGATGAAATCAAATCGACGCTGGGCATCAAGCGCGTGCGCGGCGACACCTTCGGTTATTTGCAGCGCTCCTTCATCGGCTGCGTCTCCGACGTGGATCAGCGCGAGGCGCGCGAAGTCGGCGAAAAAGCCGTGCAATTCGCGATGTGGGGCGATGCCGACGGCTCGGTCGCCATCAAGCGCACCGGTTTTTACTCGGTCGATTATGCCTTGCTGCCGCTGACCGACGTGGCCGGCAAGACGCGCACCATGGAAGACGAGTTCATCAGCGCTAGCGGCACCGACGTGACCGACGCCTTCCGTCTCTACCTGCGTCCGCTGCTCGGTTCCGGCATGCCGGACGCGTTCCGCCTGCGCGCGCCGCCGGTGGCGAAGCGATGGAAGCCGTGATCCAGGCGGCGGATGACGCGCTGCGCACCAGTCCGACCTGCCTGAGGGCATAAAAAATGGCGCACCAGGCGCCATTTTTACATCTCTGCGTAGGCTAACTTTTAGACCACGATGGTCTGATGCTCATCGCCCACCTGGGCGCGGATCACGCCCAAACGCGACACGGTTTCACCGGCCGCGCTCAATTGCGCAAACGCCGCGTCGGCGTTTTCTTGCGAGACGATCACGATCATGCCGATGCCGCAGTTGAACACGCGGTGCATTTCGGCGTCGGCCACGCCGCCGTGCTGTTGCAGCCAGTGGAACAGCGGCGGCATGGTCCATGCCTTCGAGTCCAGCTCGGCCACCAGGCCAGGCTGCAACACGCGCGGCACGTTTTCCACCAGGCCGCCGCCGGTGATATGCACCATGCCCTTGATTTCCATGGTTTCCATCAGCGCCAGCAATGGCTTGACGTAGATGCGGGTCGGCTCCATCAGCACGTCGGCCAGCTTGCGGCCGTGGAAGTCGGCTTCCAGGTCCGGTTTTGCCACTTCGATAATCTTGCGTACCAGCGAATAACCGTTCGAATGGGCGCCCGACGAAGCCAGGCCCAGCACCACGTCGCCGGCGGCGATGGTGGTGCCGTCGATGATTTTCGATTTTTCGACCGCACCGACCGCAAAACCGGCCAGGTCGTATTCGCCGGCCGGGTACATGCTCGGCATTTCAGCGGTTTCGCCGCCGATCAGCGCGCAGCCGGACAGTTCGCAGCCCTTGGCCACGCCCTTGATCACGTCGGTCGCGATGGCCAGGTCCAGCTTGCCGCAAGCGAAATAATCGAGGAAGAACAGCGGTTCGGCGCCCTGCACCAGGATATCGTTGACGCTCATCGCGACCAGGTCGATGCCGACCGTGTCGTGGCGGTTCAGTTCGAACGCCAGCTTCAGCTTGGTGCCGACACCGTCGGTACCCGACACCAGCACCGGCTCCTTGAACTTTTTGCTCACTTCGAACAGCGCGCCGAAGCCGCCGATACCCTTCAACACGCCTTCGCGCATGGTGCGCTTGGCAAACGGCTTGATTGCTTCGACTAAGGCGTCGCCGGCATCGATATCGACACCCGCATCGCGGTAGGACAGGGAAACATTAGAGGTCTGGTTCATGGTGTGGTGGCAGCGAAGGCGGTAAAATAGAAGGCGTAGACCAAAATTGCACGCACGCGTGAAAACCGGTCAATCCGCTATTTTATCAAAATGCCCCGTCAACCTGCCTTTTTTTAATAAAAACAACTCACTTCATGCCTTTTCCCTTCACAGCAGAACAGAAGCAAACGGCATTTTGGGTCGCGGTCTGGCTGGCATTTTTACTCTTGCTGATCACACTGGGCCCGGTGCTGACGCCGTTCCTGACGGCCGCCATCCTGGCCTACGCCCTCAATCCGCTGGTCGACCGGCTCGACCGGCTGCGCTTCAAGCGCTTTCCCCGCCTCGGCATCGCGCGGCCGGTGGCGGCGCTGATCGTGATCGTGCTGTTTTTCCTGGCGATTACCGCGCTGGTACTGATCGTGCTGCCGGTGCTGCAAAAGGAAATTCCGCTGCTGAAGGCGCAAATCCCGCAATTCCTGAACAAGGCCAACGATTTCCTGGCGCCCCGGCTGCGCGAAATGGGCATCAAGGTGCGCCTCGACGGCACCGGCATCCGGCGCTTGCTGTCGCAGCAAATCACCGCCGGCGGCGATGAAATCTGGGGCACCGTGCTGTCGTCGGCGCGCATCGGCGGCACGTTCGTGATCGGCTGGCTGGCGACACTGGTGCTGATCCCGGTGGTATTGTTTTACCTGCTGCTGGACTGGCACCCGATGCTGGCGCGGATCGCGGGCGCGGTGCCGCGGCGCTGGATCGGCCACACCGTCGGCATGGCCGAGGAAGTCGACACGCTGCTGGCGCAATACCTGCGCGGCCAGTTGCTGGTGATGCTGGTGCTGGCGCTGTATTACTCGGCGGCGCTGGCGCTGGCCGGTTTCGACGTGGCGCTGCCGGTCGGCATCCTGACCGGCTTGCTGGTGTTTATCCCGTATCTGGGCTTCGGTCTCGGCCTGATACTGGCGCTGATCGCCGCCGTGCTGCAATTCGCCGACTGGAGCGGGGTCGTCGCGGTGGCCGTGATCTATGGCTGCGGCCAGGTCTTCGAGGGATTTTTCCTGACGCCGCGGCTGGTCGGCGAGCGCATCGGCCTCAATCCGCTGGCGGTGATCTTCGCCTTGCTGGCGTTCGGCCAGTTGTTCGGCTTTGTCGGCGTGCTGCTGGCGTTGCCGGCGTCGGCCATCTTGATGGTGGCATTTAAGCATCTTCGGCGCCACTACCTGAGCAGCAGCTTCTATAATGCGTAGTTCGGCGCAAAGCTCGGTGGTAAACTGAGCGCTGGCAATCAGTAACAACGTAATACCTAAAAACAGGACAAGGCGAACGCCATGAAACAACTGGTGCTCGATTTAGGCGCAGACCAGGCGCACAGCCTCGATACCTTCGAGGTGGGACAGAATGCCGAAGTGGCGCAGCTGATGCGCCACTTCGCCGCGCGTACCTCGCGCGAACATTTTACCTACCTGTGGGGCGAACTCGCGGCCGGCAAGACCCACCTGCTCAAGGCGCTGGCCAGCACCGAGCGGGCGCGCTACATTTCGCCGTTTTCGATCGAATCCGAATTCGTCTATTCGCCGGAAATCGACCTGTACCTGCTCGACGATTGCGAAAAGCTGTCGCCGCTGGCGCAGATCGACGCGTTTGCGCTGTTCAACGAAATCCGCGCCAACGGCGCTTTCATGGTCTGCAGCGGCGCCGTGCCGCCGGCCGTGCTGCCGGTGCGCGAGGATTTGCGCACCCGCATGGGCTGGGGCCTGATCTACCAGATCCACAGCCTGACCGACGATGAAAAAGTCGCGGCGCTGACCCAGGCCGCGATCACCCGCGGCTTGACGCTGTCGCCCGGCGTGTTACCCTATCTGCTGTCCCATTTTCGGCGTGACATGCGCTCGCTGTCGACGATGCTGGACTCTCTTGACTTATATTCCCTGGAAACCCAACGCCCGATCACCTTGCCTTTGTTGCGCGAGTTGCTGCAGGCGGAAGCGAAAGAATGATGAATCTGGCCCTGTTTGACCTTGACCATACCCTGCTGCCCATCGACTCCGACAATGAGTGGGGCAATTTCCTGGTACGCACCGGCCTGATCGACGCCGCGCAGTACGCCAGCCGCAACGCCGCCTTTTATGAACAATACAAGGCCGGCACGCTGGACGCCGTCGAATACCTGGAATTCGCGCTCGGCACGCTGTCGCAATTCCCGCGCACCCAGCTCGACCGGCTGCACCTGCAATTCATGGAAGAAGTGGTCAAGCCGGCGATCTTGCCGTCGGTGCTGGCCCTGCTGCAAAAACACCGAGACGCCGGCGACCTGGTGGCGATCGTCACCGCCACCAATCATTTCATCGCCAAGCCGATCGCCGACGCGCTGGGCGTCGAACACCTGATCGCCGCAATGCCGGAGCTGGACGCCGAAGGCAACGTCACCGGCCGGCTCAACGGCACGCCGACGCTGGGCGCCGGCAAGCTGACCCACACCCACGCGTGGCTGGAAAAGCTCGGCAAGACGCTGGGCGGCTTCGAGCGCAGCTATTTTTACAGCGATTCGCATAACGACATTCCGCTGATGTCGGTTGTCACCCATCCGGTCGCGACCAATCCCAACGCCGCTTTGAGCGCACATGCATCGATCCACGGCTGGCCATCACTCCATTTATTCAATGATTAAAAAATTCATCCGCAAGATCCTCGGCACCAAGAAATCCGCCAAGCGCGACACCACCGCGCCGGTGGTGCTGGGGCCGGACCAGCATGCCATCGACCCGAAGCTGGTGTCGTCGAACGCGATCCGCATCACCAGCAGCCTGCAGGAAGCGGGCTACGAAGCCTTCGTGGTCGGCGGCGCCGTGCGCGACCTGCTGCTGGGCGTCAAGCCGAAAGACTTCGACATCGCCACCAACGCCACGCCGGAACAGGTCAAGCGCCTGTTCCGCCGCGCCTTCATCATCGGCAAGCGCTTCCAGATCGTGCACGTGATGTTCGGCCAGGACTTGCTGGAGGTGACCACCTTCCGCGGCGCCGGCGCCGATTCGGCGCCGAAGGACGAGCATGGCCGGGTATTGCGCGACAATACCTTCGGCCTGCAGCATGAAGACGCGCTGCGGCGCGACTTCACCATCAACGCCATGTACTACAACCCGGCCACCCAGCAGGTGCTGGACTACCACGGCGGCGTCGAGGATATCCGCGCCAGGACCTTGCGCATGATCGGCCAGCCGGAAGCGCGCTACCGCGAAGACCCGGTGCGCATGCTGCGCGTGGTGCGTTTCGCCGCCAAGCTGAAATTCAGCATCGAACCGGATACCGCCGCGCCGATCGCCGTGATGGCGCCGCTGATCAACAACGTGCCGGCGCCGCGGGTGTTCGACGAAATGCTGAAATTGCTGATGAGCGGCCACGCGCTGGCCTGCCTGCAGCAATTGCGCAAGGAAGGCTTGCATCACGGCTTGCTGCCGCTGCTGGACGTGGTGCTGGAACAGCCGCTGGGCGTCAAGTTCGTCACGCTGGCGCTCGACTCGACCGACCAGCGCATCGCCGCCGGCAAGGGCGTGTCGCCGGGCTTCCTGTTCGCGTCGCTGCTGTGGCACCAGGTGCTGGAAAAATGGACCGCCTACCGCGCGGCCGGCGAACCGACCATTCCGGCGCTGCACCTGGCGGCCGACGACGTGCTCGATTCGCAAACCGAAAAACTGGCCTTGCAGCGCAAGATCGGTTCCGACATGCGCGACATCTGGGCCATGCAGCCGCGCTTCGAGCGCCGGGTCGGCAAGTCGCCGTACAAATTGCTGGAACACGTGCGCTTCCGCGCCGGCTACGACTTCCTGCTGCTGCGCTGCGCTTCCGGCGAGATCGAGGCCGAACTGGGCGAGTGGTGGACCGCATTTTATGAAGGCGACGAAGAAACCCGCGAAGCGCTGCTGGCCAGCGCCAACGCGGCGCCGGGCGGCGCCAGGAAAAAACGTCCGCCACGGCGCAGCAACCGCGGCAAGAGCGCTACCGGCACGACTGGCGGCAGCAGCGGCGAGTAATGCGTGAGTAATGCATTGATAGCCTATATCGGTATCGGCGCCAACCTCGGCGACGCGCGCGCCAATGTGGCCGAAGCGGTGCTGCGGCTGGGCCGCATGCCGGACAGCGCGGTGGAAAAGGTCTCCAGCCTGTACCGTACCGCGCCGATCGATTCCAGCGGCGACGACTACATCAACGCCGTGGTGCGCATCGTCACCGGCCTGGAAGCCCATGCATTGCTGGCCGCGCTGCACCGCATCGAGGCCGAACATGGCCGCGAGCGGCCGTACCGCAACGCGCCGCGCACGCTCGACCTCGACTTGCTGCTGTACGACGGACAGCAGATCGGCACGCCGCTGCTGCAAGTGCCGCACCCGCGCCTGCAGCAGCGCGCCTTCGTGCTGGTGCCGCTGCTGGAACTGGCGCCGCGGATCGACATTCCCGGCCTCGGCCCGGCGCGGCAGTTTTCAGCGGCGGTAGCCGATCAGGCGATCAGCAAAATCACCTGACGCCCCCCTGCGGTTAAAATGCCGCTCCGGCGCGCGCCGCCATAAAGTACTACACTAGCGGCGTCGTCTCCCCTTATAACCAAGAGAACCCTTATGTCCGCATATTTGCAAGGAACCGAACTGGCTGCAAAAGACAAGGCCGCTCCAGCACCAGCGCCTGCCAAGCCAGTCCTCACCAAGGCCGTCACCATTCCGGCACTGGCCGCGCTGCGCGGCGCCGGTGAAAAAATCACCATGCTCACTTGCTACGACGCCAGCTTCGCTTCGCTGATGGAGCGCTGCGGCGTGGAAGTGCTGCTGATCGGCGATTCGCTCGGCATGGTGTGCAACGGCCATCACTCGACGCTGCCGGTCACCGTGGCCGAAGTGGCGTACCACACCGCCGCCGTGGCACGCGGCGCCAAGTCGGCGCTGATCGTGGCCGACTTACCGTTCGGCGCCTATGGCACGCCGGAAACCGCCTTTCACAACGCCGTGCAATTGATGCAGGCCGGCGCCCACATGGTCAAGCTGGAAGGCGGCGCCTGGCTGGCCGAGACCGTCAAGTTCCTGACCGAGCGGGCCGTCCCGGTATGCGCCCACATGGGCTTGACGCCGCAATCGGTGCACCAGCTGGGCGGCTACAAGGTGCAGGGCAAGACCACCGAAAGCGCCGACTTGCTGAAATCGGACGCGCTGGCGCTGCAGGCGGCCGGCGCATCGCTGCTGGTGATCGAGGCGATCCCTGCGCAACTGGGCCAGGAAGTCACCGAATTGCTGGCCATTCCCACCATCGGCATCGGCGCCGGTCCGGATTGCTCCGGCCAGGTATTGGTGATGCACGACTTGCTGGGCGTATTCCCGGGCCGCAAGGCGCGCTTCGTGCGCAACTTCATGGACGGCGAAACCAGCATCGACGCCGCCGTCACGTCTTACGTGCGCGCGGTAAAAGACGGCAGCTTCCCGGCGCCGGAACACTGCTTCTGATCGTACAATTTGGTGCGGCCGCCTGATACGCCGGCCGCACCGTTCGCATTACACTCAGTGGCAGCAGGTATTCGACGCCCACACCGGCTGGTTGTTACTGTAGGTCACCAAATTGCCGTCATTTTGCAAGAACGTCACGGCGCCCGGATGGCTGGCGCTGACGCTCTGCCACAGCACAGTCCCTTGCGCATCGTATTGCACCAGGCGGCCATCGTCTTGCAGCAAGACCTCTGCCGCGCTGCTGCCGGCCGTGCCGCTGGCCCATAATTGGGTATCGCCATCGGCAATCGTCAGGTTGCCATCCTGGCCCAGGTGCAGCGTAAAACGTCCGTCGCACGAGGTCAGCGTTTCGCCGCGCAACAAGCCTTCCCCAGCCAGCAACTGGCCGCAGACCAGCGGTTTCGTCACGGCCGGCAACAAACGCAATTTATTCAGCGGCACCGCGTCGGCAATCGCCTGCAACCCCTCTTCATTCGGATGCAGGCTGTCGCCGGCATTAAAGGCCGGCAAGTAGCGGGTGCGGTCGGCCGGATCGCTGGTCGCCAGCGCCTGGTCGACGATGCCGTCGCAACCGCTGTCCGGGCCTTTCATGAACGCTGCCAGCTGGGCGCGGGTATTCTCGGCGCCTTGCGTCCATTGCGGCGTGCCGTGGAATGGCGTCAGCGTCGAGCACAGGAACTTGACGTTGGCCTGGTGCGCCTGGGCAATCAATTCCTTGTACACGGCGATCAGCTCGGCTGCCGATGGCGGATTGCCGTTGTTCAGGCTATTCACCGCGTCATCCGACACGATCACCCATTTCACGCCAGCCTGCTGCAAGGCGTCGCGCTTGAAGCGGGTGCGGCCGGCCTGGCCGGCGCCATCGAAGAAAAAGTTATTGCCGCTGATGCCCTGATTCAACACCCCGACCGTCATATTGGCTTGTTGCAAGCGGCGCGCCAGGTCGTTCGGCCAGCGCCGGTTTACATTGCCGCGCGACGCGATGCCATCGGTGATCGACGCACCGAACGCCACCACGGCGCCGGTCGCCGCCGGGTTTTGCACGTCCAGGCCGGTCAGGAAATAATATGCCTGACCACTGACCGAATTGGCGCTGCCACCCGGCAAATCGACGGTGGCGCTGACATTGCCCGGCGCGATGTACACGTCTTGCAGCGAACCGGCATGGCCGGTCGAATTATTGCCGGTGCGTCCAGGCAAATAAATACTGACGGCGACATCGCCCAGCGCCGGCACATTCAGCGCCACCGCATCGCTGAGCACCTCCGCGCCGCGCGGGATGGTGATCGAGGTCTGGCCGCCGAATGTCGCCAGCCGGTCGCTGCCGGGAACGATCCTGGCGTCCTTGTCGCGCAGCGCGATATGGACGTTACCGATTTGCAATGGCTCGCCGCCAAACAGATTCGACAGCCGCACCCGCGCCGCCGAGCCACCGATGCTGGTGTAGACGATCTGGCGGATGGTCTGGTTGTTAAACCCGGCGTCACCGGTGGTCCACGGCGTGACCGCCCACGTGCCGGTCCATGGCACTGCCGCGGCGCTGGACTGGGCCAGCGCCGGAATGCTGCTTGCCATCAATAATGCCAATACCATTTTTTTTACGTGATGAAACCTGACCTTCATGCCGTTTCTCCCAAATTATAAGATTGCTATAAAGAAAATAATTCTACATGGAAAAAGTATCCACAGAGCAAAATATCAGAAAATTAAGAAGCCCGGCGCATGCGTGAAACAGCGCACATCCGGCGCGTGGCGAACGGCGTAGCGTGTCATTTGCTTGAACCACTCAGACAGGGAGCACAGCATGAGCACTCTACAATCCGCCGCCACGCTGGCAGCGGCGGCAAGGTCTGCCATTTCTGCGGCGCGGAACTGGGCGGCACCCAGGATCCAGGCCAGGATCCGCGCGGCGCGCCCGACCCGGCGCCGTTATGGAATCTGCTGGACTTGACGCCGGGCGAACGCGGCGAGGACTGGTATCCGAAGTTGTCGTATTAAGAGCCTATCCCAGTAGATGAATACGCCCTCTTCTGGCGCCCCTCAGGAACGGGGACTGCGTTGATCGTCGTCGCGTGGCTCGCCACGCTTGCTCCTCACGCCTGGTCCGCGCTCCTGATGCGCGGCCAGAACAAGACGCTCACTACTGCGATAGGCTCTAAGCGATCTGGATCCAGGTAGTTTTCAGTTCAGTATATTTATCGAACGCATGCAAGGATTTATCGCGGCCATTGCCGGATTGTTTGTAGCCGCCGAACGGCACCGTGATATCGTCGCCGTCGTACTGGTTGACGTGCACCGTGCCGGCCCGCAGCGCACGCGCGGTCTGGATCGCCTTGCTGATATTCGAGGTCCACACCGCCGCCTGCAAGCCGTACGGCGTGCTGTTGGCTTGCCTGACCGCGTCGTGGATATCGCTGAAACCGAACACCGACAACACCGGCCCGAAAATCTCTTCGCGGGCGATGCGCATGCCGCCATGTACGCCGTCGAACAAGGTCGGCTGCACATAAAAGCCGCCGCTGTCGCCACGCGCCTGGGCGCCGCCCGACAGCAGCCTGGCGCCATCGGCCTTGCCGGCTTCGATATAGCCCATCACAGTGTTCATCTGCGTCGCATCGACGATGGCGCCCATCACGGTCGCTTCGGCCAGCGGATCGCCGGGCTGGAATGCCGGCATCATGGCCAGCGCCTTTTCCAGGAATTGTTCCTTGACCGATTCTTCGACAAACAGCCGCGACGGCGCATTGCAGCTTTCGCCCTGGTTGAAATAAATCGAGCCGATCGCCGCCGCCACCGCCTGGTCCAGGTCGGGACAATCGGCGCACACGATATTGGCCGACTTGCCGCCCAACTCGGTCCAGGCCCGCTTCAGGTTCGACTGGCCGGCCATTTGCAGGATCAGCTTGCCGGTCCGGGTCGAGCCCGTGAAACCGATGCAATCGACATCCATGTGCAGCGCCAGCGCGGCGCCCGCTTCGTGGCCGTAGCCCGGCAAGACATTCAATACGCCCGGCGGCAAGCCCGCTTCGAGGGCGATCTCGGCCAGCCGCAAGGCCGTCAGCGGCGACTTTTCGGACGGTTTCAAGATCACGCTGTTGCCGGCCGCGAGCGCCGGGGCGATCTTCCACGCCGCCATGATCATCGGGTAATTCCACGGCACGATGGCGGCCACCACGCCGACCGGTTCGCGGGTGATCAGCGCCAGGCTGCTGGCCGCGGTCGGCGCGATTTCATCGTAGATCTTGTCGATCGCCTCGCCATACCAGCGCAGGCAGTTGGCGGTCGCGGCCACGTCGACGCTCTGGCTGTATTTGATCGGCTTGCCCATGTCCAGCGTTTCCAGCAGCGCCAGCTCGGCGCCGTATTGCTGCACCAGGTCGGCGAACTTGAGCAGCACGCGCTTGCGCTGCGCCGGCGACTTGCCGGCCCAGCGCCGGTCGTCGAACGCGGCCCGCGCGGACACCACCGCGGCATCGACATCGGCGCCGTCGCAGCGCGCCACCAGGCCCAGCTTGCGGCCGTCGATCGGCGACAGGTCGTCGAACTGCTGTCCTGATTGGGCCCACACCCGCTGACCGTTGATCACGGCGCGGCCGTCGATTGTCAGTTCCCGCGCGCGTTCATGCCATGTCGCCGTTGTCATTATCGTCTCCTCAAAGGTTGTTTTTACTCCGAACCGTCAGCGGAAAACGCTGCGGAAATCTGCTTGCGGCGGCGCCGTTCGGCGCGCGCCAGCATCACGCTCGATACGATCACCGCGATCGTCACCACCAATATGGTCAGCGCGGCGATCGCATTCACGCGCGGGTCCAGGCCAAGCCGGGCGCGCGAGAAAATCACCAGCGGCATGGTGGTCGAACCGGGGCCGGACAGGAACGCGGACAGCACCACGTCGTCCAGCGACAGCGTAAAAGTCAGCAGCCAGGCCGACGCCAGCGCTTGCGTGATATTCGGCAGCGTGACCAGGAAAAACACCTGGTGCGGCCGGCAGCCGAGGTCCATCGCCGCTTCCGCCAGCGACTTGCCCATTTCCTGCAGGCGCGACTGCACCACCACGGCGGCGTAGGCCATGCCCAGCAAGGTATGGCCGATCCAGATCGTGAACGTGCCGCGCTCCGGGAAGCCGAACACTTTTTGCATCGACACCAGCATCAGCAGCAGCGACAGGCCGATAATCACTTCCGGCATCACCAGCGGCGCGCTGACCATCGCCGAAAACACCGTGCGGCCCTTGAAGCGCTGGTAGCTGGTCAGCGCGAACGCGGCGAACAGGCCCAGGATCACCGACGAGGTGGCCGACATGAAGGCGATTTTCAGCGACAGGCCGAAACCGGAAATGATTTCGGTGTCGTTCATCAGCTCATGGTACCAGCGCAGCGAAAAGCCGCTCCACACCATGTCCTGGCGCGACTCGTTAAAGGAAAAAACGATCAGCACGACGATCGGCAGGTACAGGAACAGATAACCCAGCGACAGCCAGCCGCGGCCGAACCAGCGTTGCAGGAAAGTGGCTCCGTTCATGCGCGCGCTCCTACTTCCTGGCCAGCCTTGTATTTGTTAAAGATCGCCATCGGCACCAGGATCAGCAAGATCACCAGCACCGTCACCGACGACGCCATGGCCCAGTCGTTATTGGTGAAATATTCATCCCACAGCACCCGGCCTATCATCAGCGTTTCCGGGCCGCCCAGCAATTCCGGGATCACGTATTCGCCGACCGCCGGGATAAACACCAGCATCGAGCCGGCGATGATGCCGGACTTCGACAGCGGCACCGTGATGCGCCAGAACGCCTGCAGCGGCGTGGCGCCGAGATCGGCCGCCGCTTCCAGGAAGCGTATGTCCATCTTCACCAGGTTGGCGTACAGCGGCAGTATCATGAACGGCAGATACGCGTAGACCATGCCGACCACCAGCGAAAACGCGGTATTCATCATGTGCAGCGGCTCTTGTATCACACCCAGCGTCAGCAGCAAGTCGTTCAGCAAGCCGTGGTTGGCCAGGATGCCCTTCCACGCATACACGCGCAGCAGGAACGAGGTCCAGAACGGCAGCATCACCAGCATCATCAGCACCGGCCGCACGGCGGGTTTCGCGCGCGCCATCGCATACGCGAACGGGTAGCCGATGCACAGGCAGATGGCGGTGGTGACGGCGGCGTATTTCAGCGAACTGAGGTAAGTGAGCACATACAAGTCGTCGCTGAAGATGGTCAGGTAATTGGCCACCTTGACCTTCAGTTGCAGCACGCCGTCGGCGTAGCTGAGCAAGCCGCCCAGCGGGCTGCCGCCGTCCAGGTCGGACAGGCTGATGCGCAGCACGATCAGGAACGGCACCAGGAAGGCGATGGCCAGCCACAGGAACGGCACGGCGATGACGACGTTGCGGCCACTGGCCCAGCGCAGGGCCACCAAATTTCGCAACGGGAGCGGCAAGGATTTCATCGATGATTTCCTTAGCTGGTCAGCACGACCATGTCGGCGCCGTCCCACCACACGTGGACGCGCTGCTCGCGTTCCAGGCGCGCGCTTTCGTGGCGCGCCGCGTTGGTGCGCGACACCTTGACCTGCATGCCGCTGTCGAGCCGCACGTGGTACAGCGTTTCATTGCCAAAATACGCCATCGCGGTGATCACGCCGGGCGCGCAATTGTAGCCATGCTCGGCCGGCGAAGCGCGTTCCCCGGCCGCCGGCGGCGCGACTTGCAGCGCCATTTTTTCAGGCCGCACCGCGACCGACACCGGCATGCCCATGGTGCCGGTGATGCCGTGCGCGACATAACACTGGCCTTGCGGCGTATCGATCACCACATGGTCCGGCTCGTCGACGGTGATATGGCCGTCGAACAGGTTGACGCTGCCGATGAAGTCGGCGACGAAGCGGCAATTCGGGGTTTCATAGATTTCGCCCGGCGCGCCCACTTGCAGGATGCGCCCTTCGCTCATCACCGCGATGCGCGTCGCCATGCTCATCGCCTCGTCCTGGTCGTGGGTCACCATCACGCAGGTCACGCCGACCTGCTCGATGATGTTGACCAGCTCCATCTGCGTGCGTTCGCGCAGCTTCTTGTCGAGCGCGCCCAGCGGCTCGTCCAGCAGCAGCAATTGCGGCCGCTTGGCCAGGCTGCGCGCCAGCGCCACGCGCTGCTGCTGGCCGCCCGACAGCTGGTGCGGCTTGCGCCTGGCATAGCTCGACAATTGCACCAGCTCCAGCATCTTGTCGACCTGGGCCGCCACTTGATCTTTCGGCAAGCCGTCGCGCTTCAAGCCGAAGGCGATATTGTCCCACACCGTCAGGTGCGGAAACAGCGCGTACGACTGGAACATCATATTGATCGGCCGCTGGTACGGCGGCACGTTGACGATATCCTGGCCGGCCAGCGTGATCTGGCCGGAGGTCGGCGTTTCGAAGCCGGCCAGCATGCGCAGCAAGGTCGACTTGCCGCACCCGGAACTGCCCAGCAGCGCAAAAATCTCACCCTTGTTGATGGTCACGGAAATATCGTCGACGGCGCGCACGCCGTCGAACGCCTTGACCAGGTGACTGATCGACAGGAAGGGGGCAATCGGCGGAATAGGCGGGCTGTTCTCACTGGCCGGTGCGGCGGATGGTGCAGTCGTCATGGTTGTGCAAATAAAAATTGATCGAAAAAAGCGGGCGGCATCAGCTTAAAAACCGGCCAAACCCCGAAGTTTAGCGGATGTGTCCGCGATCCGGTCCAAAACTTGTCCCGATCCGGGTTTGTCGGCTGAATCCAACACAAGTTCCGCCCGCTGTTTTCGCGCCGTTTATAACCAGCCGCGCGCCTTGACATCGTCATAAGTCTGGTCCAGGCACAGCCGGATCAGCGCCACCATTTCATCGATTTGCGCCCGGCTCATCACCAGCGGCGGCGCGACGATCATGCGCGGCCCGACGGCGCGCATGATCATGCCGTTGTCGAACATATGGCCGCGGCAAATCATGCCGATATTCTGCTCGTCGCTGAACGGCACATGGTCGTGCAGCGTCGCCCCCTTGCGCCGCACCAGGTTCAGGCCGGCCACGAAGCCGCAACTGTCGGCATCACCGACCAGCGGATGGTCGGCCAGCGTGGCGAAGCGCTGCTTCAGGTAGGGGCCAGTATCGTCGGCCACCTTGTGCACCAGCTTTTCATCTTCGATGATGCGGATGTTTTCCAGCGCGGCGGCGCACGCCACCGGGTGGCCGGAGTACGTAAAACCGTGGGCGAATTCGCCGCCCTGCCTGATCAGCACGTTCGCCACCCGGTCGCCGACCAGCACCCCGCCCAGCGGCACGTAACCGGACGTGACGCCCTTGGCGAACGTGATCAGGTCGGGCTTGATGCCGAACAGTTCGGACGCGAACCAGGTGCCGAGGCGGCCGAAACCGCAAATGACTTCGTCGGCGATCAGCAAGACGCCATATTTGTCGCAGATGCGCTGGATTTCCGGCCAGTAGGTGGCCGGCGGAATCACCACGCCGCCGGCGCCCTGCACCGGTTCGCCGATGAAGGCGGCGACCTTGTCGGCGCCGATTTCGAGGATTTTATCTTCCAGCCACGAGGCCGCCTTCAAGCCGAATGCCTCCGGCGTCATGCCGTGTCCCGCCTCCAGGTAATTCGGCTGGCCGATATGTTCGATGCCGGGGATCGGCAAGCCGCCCTGCGCATGCATGCCATCCATGCCGCCCAGCGATGCGCCGGCCACGGTGCTGCCGTGATACGCGTTGTGGCGGCTGATGACGGTGTGGCGCTCCGTATAACCGAGCAAATCCCAGTAGCGGCGCACCATGCGCAGATTGGTGTCGTTCGCTTCCGAACCGGAACTGGTGAAGAACACGTGCTGGAATTGCGGCGGCGAGATCTGCGCCAGCTTGGCCGCCAGTTGCACCGCCGGCAGGTTGGTGGTGTTGAAAAAGCTGTTATAGAACGGCAGCGTTTCCATCTGCCGGTAGACCGCTTCCGAAATGCTGGTGCGGCCGTAGCCGACGTTGACGCACCACAGGCCGGACATGCCGTCGAGGATTTTCTTGCCGTGCGAATCCCACAAATAAATGCCGTCGCCGCGCACCATCACGCGTGCGCCCCTGGCGTTCAATTCCTGGAAATCGGTGAACGGATGCAGATAATGCGCCGAGTCGAGCTGCTGGATCGCGGCAGTATCGTACAGCTGCTGATGGCTGGCGCTGTGGCGCACCGACGCGACTAAAGAGGCGCTGGGCGCCAATGGATTATTCGACATGGTCTTCCTTTCTCTCAGACGTGCAGCAAAAGATGTTCGCGTTCCCAGGGGCTGATGACGGTCATGAATTCCTGGTGTTCCAGGTCCTTGATCGCGGCATAGACATCGATGAAGCGCTCGCCCAGCACGGTGCGCAATTTGTCTTCGGCGCGCAGCGCCTGCAGCGCTTCCGGCAAGCCTTGCGGCAGTTCGAACTTCATGTCGTAGGCGCTGCCGCCCATCATCGGCGTCGGTTCCAGCTGTTCCACCATGCCGAGGTAGCCGCAGGCCAGCGTCACCGCCAGCGCCAGGTAGGGATTGGCGTCGGCGCCGATGATGCGGTTTTCGATGCGGCGGTCTTGCACGCCCGATTCCGGCACCCGGAAACCGACGGTGCGGTTATCCACGCCCCACTGGATATTGATCGGCGCGGCCGTATGGCGCACGATGCGGCGGTAGGAATTGACGTACGGCGCGACGATCGCCATCGCCGCCGGCATATAGCGCTGCAAGCCGCCGATGTAATGCTTGAAGATCGCCGCCGCCGAACCGTCTTCATTGCTGAAGATATTCAAGCCGGTCCTGGCGTCGACCACGCTCTGGTGCACATGCATCGCCGAACCCGGTTCGCCGGCCATCGGCTTGGCCATGAAGGTGGCGTACATATCGTGCTTCAGCGCCGCTTCGCGCAGCGTGCGCTTGAAGAAAAATACCTTGTCGGCCAGGCCCAGCGGGTCGCCATGCAGGAAGTTGATTTCCATCTGGCCGGCGCCGATTTCATGGATCAGCGTATCGACGTCGAGGTTCATCAGCTCGCAGTAATCGTAGATATCCTCGAACAGCGGATCGAACTCGTTGACGGCGTCGATGCTGTACACCTGGCGGCTGGTTTCGGCGCGCCCGCTACGGCCGACCGGCGGCCGCAGCGGCAAGTCGGGATCGGTGTTCTTCGCGGTCAGGTAAAACTCCAGCTCGGGCGCCACCACCGGTTTCCAGCCCTTGTCGGCATACAGTTTCAACACCCGCCGCAACACCGAACGGGGCGCGAAATCGACCAGCATGCCATCGGCGAAATAACAGTCGTGTATCACTTGCGCGGTCGGATCGGTGGCCCACGGCACCATCGTGATGGTGGTTGGATCGGCCTTCAAGATCATGTCGCGGTCGGTGCTGGAAATGGCCCGGTCGTAACCGCCGTCGTCGACCGGATAATTGCCGGTGACGGTCATGCCGAGCACCGCTTCCGGGATGCGCATGCCGCGCTCCTGGGTGAATTTACCGCGTGGCAGGATCTTGCCGCGCGCAACGCCGGTCAAGTCCGGCACCAGGCATTCTATTTCGGTGACCCGTTTTTCATTGAGCCACAAATCCATGTCGGTATAGGTAAAATTTTCGCGAATTGCCATGTACTTCTCTCTTAAGTCTTGATCAAGCGCCGGGCTCTGGGCTCGCTGGCGCGCCGAAGGTGCTGTGGGGAGTGCTGCGTGGCGCGGGATAACTAAGGAACCCGCCGCGCCCACCGTTCGTAGGTAGTCATAGTCCTCCCTTTCTTTTACCTTGGTAAACACGGCATGCCTGGCCGAATGCGCCAAACAATTTCATCGATTGCGGGTTGTCGGCGATGCGCCATTCCGGATGCCATTGCAGCGCCAGGCTGAAGCCGGGCGCATCGGCCACGCGGTACGCTTCGACCAAACCGTCGTCGGCCACCGCTTCGATCGCCAATCCCGGCGCCAGCCGGGCGATGCCTTGGCCATGCAGCGAATTGACCATCATCTCGGCCGCGCCATCGAGGATCTGCGCCATGCGTCCGTCCTCCCGCAGCGATACGCGGTGGACCGGAGCGTACTGGCGCTCGAGGTCGAACTCTTCGTTTTCACGGTGGTCGTGCATGCCGGCCACGTCGTGCACCGCCTGGTGCAAGCTGCCGCCCAGCGCCACATTGACCTCCTGGAAACCGCGGCAAATCGCCAGCAGCGGGATGCCGCGCCGCAGCGCCGCGCGGATCAGCGGCAAGGTGGTGGCGTCGCGCGCCGGGTCCAGAGGCAGGCTGGCATCGCGCACTTCTTCGCCGTACAGGCCGGCGTGCAGATTCGATGCCGAACCGGTCAGCATCACGCCGTCGGCGGTGGCCAGCACCGCTTCCAGGTCGGTGTCGCGGCCCAGCGCCGGCAAGACCAGCGGCATGCAGCGCGCGCCGTTGACGACCGCCTGCACATATTTGTCTTGCGCCGTGTGATACGCATGCGCGCCGATCGGCTTAGCGCAGGCGGGAACAATAACAATGGGACGGCGCATGATTTATCTCCGTTCAGTGATGGTGCCTGGAATTGGGACCAGCATATGCACCAATCTTGCACCAATCTCAATTAAGCCATGCCTTACTGTACAGCATTTGGGGAAATAGCTATTTTTAATTGGAAACACAGAACCAATTAGATGCGATTTTATAAGATCGCTGGAAATTCCTTTACACCCAAATAGGAACCAATTCCCTACCGCACGCACCAAAAATAACTGATGCGTTTCTTCTTCAGTACGTTTCACAGCAATGACATCACATCATTTCACGAATTGTCCGTCAATTGTGAAATATATTTTTCAACAATATTAATTATTTCCTTGAATATTATTAAAATATGTATAAATATAATTACACAAATACAATGCCCAACCAGCAAATCTCTGGCCATCACAATCCTCAGGATCTTGAACGAACAATCAGAACAAATGAGCGCGATGCTGGCAAAGCTTCCGTAACTGGCGGCAACAAGTCTCGCTCATCAAACCTGGCGCTTGCGCAAGGTTCCAATACCATGCGTCATGTCATTAACAACACGCCATCGTCTGCCGAAAATACCGTCACGCGTGCGAGATTGCCGAATGCCGGCATCGCATTAAATGAGGCTGACAAGGCCCGCATCGCCAAGGTGCGACAATATTTGGGGACATTGGACAAGATTCGTATTGGCGTACCCAAAGCACCGGGTTTAGGACATCAGGCAGCGACCTTGACCATGGTGCAAGAGCTACGCGATTTGGGGTTTAATAAAATAATTGAACTTATTCCCGAAAACAATGATAAGGCGACATCGAAAAAATTGGAGACGCTGCTGCCTGGCTATATCGATAATGGCGAAGCCGTACAGGAACTGCTGGATAAAAGAATACGCGTCCTACAGAATATCGAATCACATGAGAAAACAGAATTAGGCATTTACGCGGCGCTTGATAACCCGCTCAATGTCGATTTACACAAGAATCTGAATGCCAGCAAAGTCCTCGTTTTACAACCCCACCAATGGCATTCGCCGCGCTTTGTCAGCATCGTGCCGAAGAAAAAATTGCTGAATCATGTCGGGGTTGGTAGTACACGGCCCAAGATCCAAGGTGTTGACAAGATTTCACAAGACTTTATCTCAAAAACATTAGGCGCGGAAAACTCAAGCCAAGGCCGCTCGCATTCCTCACAAAGACCGGATCCCGCAACGCTAAGTCAAAGCCGCCTGACTTATTTTTCCCAGCTGGTTGCAAAACCGGAAAATTTGAATTTCCTGGTGACGCTGGAATACCAAAAGGAAGCCGACACCTTAAATGCGCAAGCCGCAAAGTTGTCGGCATCCGGACACCCGCAAGAAGCTTCCCTGTTGCGCAAAAAAGCATTCGACAGGACGGCTTGCGGCGAAACGCTCAATACCCTGTTAACCGGCGTTCGCAAAGGTAAAGTCGATATGATGACGACTTACGGCGCAGACTTTAAAGTCGCCATCACGGCGCTGGCGGCAGGGATTCAATATGCGCAAAAACACAGCAATACACTGGGAACGGTTTTACTGATCACCGGCAACTGCAAGGATTCAGCGCTGACAGACTTGCCAGCATCCACCAAAATTGTGTCGGCGCACGATAGCGACAACGCTATCGCACAGATCCGCTCGCTGGCAAAAGGCCAGCTTTTGGTGCTGCGCTTGGGCGGCGCACCAAAAAAAGTATTTCATGAGTTAATTCGGGAAAGTACCATGCCCCCGGTGTACGAGGGGGCGAATACGAATAACATCGGAAAATTGCTCGGCCAGCCTCATATGAGCTGGAACTGGATGTTCACCCCGCTGATTCCGCCATCGGACCCATCCCAAAAAACCGTCATCGATCAACTTCAGCAGATTGCCAATGGCTTGCAGGGCAAAGCCCCCACTACCGTTGCAAGGGATGTGGGGGAATATATTATTTCGGCCAGAACCAGGCATTCGCCCGTCCGCAACTACTTTGCCGACGAACAGCAAGAATTTTTGAAAGCGGACAATAACTCAGTCGTTGTCGGCCTGGATCGTTTATTGTCCTCTGTGTAAG